>JBQCFR010000107.1:0-9704 GCA_051958885.1 Tsuneonella sp. | reverse complement strand
GCCACGCTCAGGCCCCCTGCGCCACCGTGAGCGACAGCGCGCCGTCGATCGTGACGGTGGTGCCGGTGATGTAATCCGCCTGCGGCGAGAGGAGGTAGCGGACCAGATCGGCGACTTCCTCCGGCCGGCCGGCTCGGCCCCAGGGGATCGCCTCCTCCTTGCGGTGCAGCTCGGCCGGATGGTCGATCGCCGACTGGTTCATCGGCGTGAGGATCATCCCCGGCGCCACCCCGTTCACCGCAATGGCTTGGGGCGCCAACTCGAGTGCGAGTGTAGCGGTCAATTGGGCGAGACCGCCCTTCGCGGAGTCGTAGTCCACCCCGCCGGCGCGCGGCGCGTTCTCATGGATCGAGGAGATGTTGACGATGCGCCCCCCGCCCCCGCCGGCCGCTTCGATGCCGCGCACGAAGCGGCGGCAGGTCAGGAACGGGCCATAGAGATCGGCGTGCAGCACGCGGTCGAACAACGCCAGTTCCATCTTGGCGATCGGGATGCCGCTCATGTTGAGGCCCGCCGAATTGACAAGCCAGCGCACAGTGCCGAACGCCTGTTCAGTGGTATCGAACAGCCGCTCGACCTCATCCTCCTTGCCGACGTCGCATTGCACGGGCAGCCCGCGGCCTCCAGCGCCCTCAATGGCCTTCACCGTCTCCGAAGCGGCGCTTGCATCGGCGAAGTAGGTGATCGCGACGGCCGCGCCGGTCTGTCCGAGCGCGATGGCGCTGGCGCGGCCGATGCCCGATTCTCCTCCGGTGACGATCGCAACCGCGCTGGCTGTTCCCATGCCAACGCAAATGCGCGAGCGCGCGAAAGGTTGCGCTCTACTCCAGCTCGACGAAGCTGACGGAGTAGCCCTTGTCCTGCAGCGCGGTCACCAGTCCGTTGATCTGATCGTGGTCGCGGGCCTCGCATTCGATGTCGGTGATGAGGCCCTTGGCCGGCAAGGTGGTGAAGATGCGCTGGTGGTAGATCTCGATGATGTTGACATTGTGCGCGTCGAACTCGCGCATGACCTTATAGAGCGCACCGGGACGATCCTGCAGGGTGACCCGGAGCCGTGCGAGCCGGCCCGAGCGGGCGAGGTCGCGCAGCAGCACGTTGGCGAGCAGCCGGGTGTCGATATTGCCGCCGCACAGCACGAGGCCGATCTTGCGGCCGGCGAAGCGTTCGGGATAGCTCATGACGGCTGCGAGGCCCGCAGCGCCGGCGCCTTCGACGACGGTCTTCTCGATCTGCAGCAGCAGCGAGACCGCGCGCTCCAGCGCTTCCTCGCTCACCAGCAGGATGTCGTCGACCCGCTCGCCGATAACAGCCGCGGTGAACTCGCCCGGCTCCTTGACCGCGATGCCCTCGGCGAGCGTATCGCCACCGCAGGGGCGGTGAGCGCCCTTGATCCGGTTGTACATCGAGGGGAACAGAGCCGCTTCGACCCCGATCACCTCGATCGGCGGCTGGTGCGCCTTCGCCACGGTCGCCATCCCGGAGATCAGCCCGCCCCCGCCGATGGGAGTGACGAAGCAATCGATCTGCGGCGCGTCCTCGATCATCTCGAGCGCTGTCGTGCCCGCGCCCGCGGCGACATGCGGATCGTCGAACGGATGGACGAAGGTCAGCCCGAGCTCCTTCTCGAGCTTGCGCGCGTGCGCGTAGGCGTCGTCGAACGTCTCGCCCTCGAGCACCACTTTACCGCCGACGCTTTCGGTCTGCATCACCTTCACCGTCGGCGTCGTGCGCGGCATCACGATCGTCACCGGCACGCCGAGGCGCGTGCCGTGGTAGCTCAGCCCTTGCGAGTGGTTGCCGGCCGAGGCGGCTATCACGCCGCGGCGGCGCTGCTCGTCCGACAGCAGCAGCAAGGCGTTGAGCGCGCCGCGTTCCTTGTAGGCGGCGGTGAACTGCAGGTTCTCGAACTTGAGCCAGATCTCCGCCCCGGTGATCTGCGACAGCGTGATCGAATGCATCGTCGGAGTGCGAACGACGGCCCCGGCGATCCGCGCCGCGGCGCCGCGCACATCGTCGAGGGTCAACAGTTCGGCGCTTGACGCCTGGGTTCGCGTCTGAAGGGCTGGGGTCTGGCTCATGGTGGCGCTGCCCTAGGGTAAATCACGCGGTGGGGAAACACGCTTCGAGTAGCCGCCCCGCAAAGCGCCTTGCGCTCGCGCCGATTGGCGTTACGCGCCGTCGTTCCGATCCCGCGCTTGCTTCCGGAGCCCTTTGCGTATGCGCCGCCTCGCCACGATGCTCGCCGTATTGGCGGCACTTCTCTGCGCCCCGGCGTCGGCCGATACGCTGGTCGATAACGTGCAAGGCATCTCGATCGACCGGGCGGGGAAGGTCACCCGGTTCGCCGGTATCTGGATCGGCGACGACGGCCGGGTGAAGCAGCTGCTCGACCGCAAGGACAAGCGGCCCAAGAGCACCCGCTTCGCGGTCGACGGCAAGGGGCAGGTCGTCGTCCCGGGGTTCATCGATTCGCACCTGCACCTGCTCGATCTGGGCTTCGCGGCGCTGACGCTCGACCTCAGCGACACCCGCTCGCTGGCCGAAGCCCAGGCGAAGATCGCCGCTTACTCGCGCGCCAATCCCGATCGCCGCTGGATCATAGGGCGCGGTTGGAACCAGGAGAAGTGGGGCCTCGGCCGCTTCCCCACCGCCGCCGAGCTCGACGCGGCGGTGGCCGACAAGCCGGTCTGGCTCGAACGCGTCGATGGGCACGCCGGGTGGGCCAACACCGCCGCACTGGCCGCTGCCGGGGTCACCGCGGCCACCGGCGACCCGACCGGCGGCCGCATCGAGCGTCTACCCGGCGGCAAGGCGCCGGCGGGCGTGCTGGTGGACGCGGCGCGGAACCTGGTCGACCGGGTCGTGCCCGCGCCGCTGCCCGAGGACCGCGACCTGGCACTGGCGAAGGCGCAGGAGAAGCTGCTCTCGATGGGGATCACCTCGGTCGCCGACATGGCGACGACGATCGAGAACTGGCAGGCCATGCGCCGGGCGGGCGACCTCGGCTGGCTGCGGCTGCGCATCATGGCCTACGCCATGGGGCCCGACAACATGGAGCTGATCGGCGGCCCCGGCCCTACCCCCTGGCTCTACGCCGACCGCCTGCGCCTCAATGGCATCAAGCTCTATCTCGACGGTGCGCTGGGTTCGCGCGGCGCATGGCTCACGCAGCCTTATGCCGACGATCCGCAGAACCGCGGGCTGCCGCGGCTGACCGGCGCGCAGCTCCGCAACCTGATGAGCCGCGCCGCGCTCGACAAGTTCCAGGTCGCGGTGCACGCGATCGGCGACGCCGCCAACGCCGAATTGCTCGACGCGATCGACGAGATGGCGGACACCTACAAGGGCGACCGGCGCTGGCGCATCGAACATGCCCAGATCGTCGACCCGGCCGATATCGCGCGCTTCGGCAAGCACGGCGTCATCGCCTCGATGCAGCCGGTTCATGAGACCTCCGACCGCGTGATGGCCGAGGCGCGGCTGGGCCCCGGGCGGCTCACCGGCGCGTATGCCTGGCGCAGCATCGCCGCCGCCGGCGCGCCGCTGGTCTTCGGTTCGGACGCGCCGGTGGAATCGCCCGATGTCTTCGCCGGCATCGCCGCGGCGATCACGCGCACGGGCCCCGATGGCCAACCTTACGGCGGATGGATGCCGCAGGAGGTCGTCTCGCGCGAACAGGCGCTGGCGGCCTACACGGCGACCGGCGCCTACGCCGGCTTCGCCGAAGGACGGTTCGGGAGCCTGGCGGTTGGCGAATGGGCGGACTTTGTCGTGATCGATCGCGATCCCCTCATCGCCACCCCCGACGAGATCCGCCGCACGAAGGTGCTTCAGACCTGGGCCGGGGGCGAGCGGGTCTACGAAGCGCCGCGATCCTGAGCGCTGCCTGTCATCAAATCTTAACCCTCGCCGCGCACTACGCCGGTCGTTCGCAAGAGCACTCGCGGCAACTGCTTTGCGGGTGCGAATGCGATGCAAGCGGACTTGGTGGTTTTACTTATTTCGAGTGTTGCACGCTTGCAATCTCGGGCAAAAATGGGCAGGTTTCGCGGTTCAAGGCGTTCCGGCGCAGATTTTTCGGCCCAAAGGGGGTTGCCCGCGCGGAATGGCTCGCATAGTGAATTTCGTGCCGAATCAAAACACAAGGTTCTGAGGAGAATCAAAATGAAGTTCCGTAACCTCGCCGCCGCTGCTGTCACAGCCAGCCTCGCTGTCGCGCCGGTGGCTGCTCAGGCCGCCCCCGCCCAGCGCGCGAGCGCCCCTGCCTCGGACGAGAGCGAACTGCGTGGCGGCGGCGTGTTCATCGCCGTTGCGGCCGCGATCGCGATCATCATCGCGATCATCATCGCTGCCGGCGGCAACGACGACAACACTGCCAGCGTGTAAGCCGGCCAAGCAATCGAATCATGGAAACGGGGCCTCCGGGCCCCGTTTTTTTTGCGCCGCGCGCCGGGGTGAGGAACGCCCGCGCGCGGCCGCAATGACATTGCCCGATTGCCAGCCGCTCCCGACTTGGCCATTTCGCTGCGATGTTCGACTTCACCGGCTTCGATCCCTCGGCCGCGCTGCCCACGATGCTGCGCAACGGCCATTCGCATTGGCTCGGGCTCTCGTTCGGAGACAGCGGGCGCGACTGGGTCGAGCTGGTGCTGCCCTGGCGCGCGGATCTTGTGGGTGAAAGCGGCGGAGAGACGCTGGCCAGCGGCCCGATCGTCAGCCTGATGGACATGGCCGCCGGGATGAGCATCGCCACCGCCTGCGGCCGCTTCGTGCCGATCGCCACGCTCGATCTGCGGGTCGACTACACCCGGCCGGCGCGCGCCCGCGCTTCGGTAACCGGGCGGGTCGAATGCTACCGCCTCACCCGGTCCGCCGCCTTCGTGCGCGGCCTGGCGCACGATGGGGACCCTGACGATCCGGTCGCCCATGTCGCCGGCGCGTTTATGCGCTTCGAGCAGGCGCGCTATGGCTGAGGTGCTGACGCCCTACGCGCGATCACTTGGCATCACCGTGGTGGGGGAGGAGGACAGCGCGCCCGTGCTCGCGCTCGATTTCGCGCAGTCGGTTGAAGGGCGGCCCGGCGCGCTGCACGGCGGAGCCACCAGCGGACTGCTCGAAACCGCTGCCTACGCCGCCTTGCGCAGCGAGCTGGGCCGCGCCGGGCGCGACCCGCGGCTGAAGCCGATCAACGTGACGGTGCAGTTCCTCGCCGCGGGCAAGGTCAAGCGCACCTATGCGCTGGGGCGGATCGTCCGGCTAGGCCGGCGCAACGCCAACGTCGCCGTCGAGGCGTGGCAGGACGACCGCACCCGCCCGATCGCCAGCGCGGTGATGAACATTCTGATGGTCGAGCCGGATTAGTTCCGGCCGACGACGCTCTCCGGCAGGTCCACGCCGAACACCCGCTGGTAGTACTCGGCCACCAGCATCCGTTCCGCTTCGTCGCACTTGTTGAGGAAGGACAGCCGGAACGCGAAGCCGATGTCCTTGAAGATCGCCGCGTTCTGCGCCCAGGTGATCACCGTGCGCGGGCTCATCACGGTCGAGATGTCGCCGTTGATGAAGCCTTGGCGGGTGAGGTCGGCGACCTTGACCATGTCGGCGATGGTCTTGGGATCGGTGCCGGGGTTCTTGGCCGCGACGATCTCCTGCTCGGTCTTCGCCGGCAGATAATTGAGCCCGATGACGATGTTCCAGCGGTCCATCTGGCCCTGGTTGATCGCCTGGGTGCCATGATAGAGCCCGCTGGTGTCGCCCAGCCCCACCGTGTTCGCGGTGGCGAACAGGCGGAAGCCCGGATCGGGCCGGATGACGCGGTTCTGGTCGAGCAGCGTCAGCTTGCCCTCGGTCTCCAGCACGCGCTGGATAACGAACATCACGTCGGGGCGCCCGGCGTCGTACTCGTCGAACACCAGCGCGACCGGATGCTGAAGCGCCCACGGCAGCAGGCCCTCGCGGAACTCGGTGACCTGCAGGCCGTCGCGCAGCACGATGGCGTCCCGCCCGACGAGGTCGATGCGGCTGATGTGGGCGTCGAGGTTGATGCGGATGCACGGCCAGTTGAGGCGCGCCGCGACCTGCTCGATGTGCGTCGACTTGCCCGTGCCGTGATAGCCCTGGACCATCACCCGCCGGTTGTGCGCGAACCCGGCGAGGATCGCGAGCGTCGTGTCCGGGTCGAAGACATAGGATTCGTCGAGGTCGGGGACCCGCTGATCCGCCTTGGAGAATGCGGGCACCTTCCAGTCGATGTCGATGCCGAATGTCTCGCGCACATCGACTTCGGTATCGGGCGCGGCGAGCACGGTCTTGGCGGCGGCTTCGAAGGTCTTGTCGGTCATGTCGTTCATGGCGGGGCGGCGGTATACTCTGCTTGCCTTGCGGGCAATGCCTTAAGCGGAACGCCCGGCGCCAGGAATCCTATCAAAGCTGTTACCCTTTTGCCGGGGTCGCTAGTCCGGCGCGATGGCTCGGTTGCCCTCCCCTGCAGACCTGCTCCGCGAGCGGCTCGTCTCGCGTGTGCGCGCCGTGTTCAATGATACCGCCGGGGGCGAGCGGCCGGTGCCGATTTCCGACGATGCATTGTTCGAGCGCGATACGCCGATCCGCAGGGTCCACGCGGATGTTGTGTCGATGATGGTCGGCGGGATCAGCGCGCTGCTGCTGCAGATGCTCCACCCGCATGCGCTGCAAGGCGTGCTCGACCATTCGGATTTCCGCGCCGACATGCACGGGCGGCTAAGGCGCACCGCGCGGTTCATCGCGGTGACGACGTTCGGACACCGCGACGCGGCGGCCGAGGCGATCGCGCGGGTCAATCGCGTCCACGCCTTTGTGAAGGGCACGATGGCCGACGGGAGTCGCTACTCGGCGCAAGACCCCGCCACCCTGGCGTGGGTGCACGTGGCCGAGGCGGTGAGCTTTCTCGGCGCGTACCGCCGGCTCGTGCGTCCCGCTATGCCGCTTGACGAGCAGGACGAATATTACCGCCAGTTCGCGCAGATCGCGCGTAGGCTGGGCGCCCATCCCGTGCCCGAGACGAGTGCGGAGGCCGCCGATCTGCTCGACAGCTACCGCCCGCAGCTGGTGGGCTCCTCCAGCGCGAGGGAGGTGGCGAGCCTCGTGCTTTCGCAGCGCCCGGCAGGTGCGCCGGGAGCGGTCCAGGGACTCCTCGCGAGCGAGGCGGTGGCGCTGCTGCCGTCGTTCGCGCGCACGATGCTGGGGCTGCGGCGCAGCGGTCTGTCCGCCGCGCCGGGACGGCTTGCGACGCAAGCGGTCGGGGCAAGCTTCCGGTGGGCGTTCCGGCAGCGCTAAGCGTCGCTTGACTAACAAACCGACTGGTCGGTATGTAAGTGGAGTGCCGAGTCGCTCCGCCTCCCCTTCCCCCAAGCTCCCGCGCGGCGACGCCCGGCGGGCGCTGCTCGATGCCGCGCTCGCGCTGGTGCGCAAGCAAGGCTGGTCGGCGACCAGCGTGGACCAGCTCTGCGCCCATGCGGGGGTGACCAAGGGCGCGTTCTTCCACCACTTCAAGTCGAAGGAAGACCTTGGTGTCGCCGCGGCCACGCACTGGGAAGAGGTGACCGCCGCAAAGTTCGCAGCGGCGCCCTATCACGCCCTGCCGGACCCGCTCGACCGCCTGCTCGGGTATCTCGATTTCCGCGCAGAGCTGACCGAAGGCGCGCTCGAGGCGATCACCTGCTATGTCGGCACGGTGGTGCAGGAAGTCTACGCCACGTCCGGGCCGATGCGCGCCGCCGCGGGCCAGGCGATCGACCTTCACGCCGGCCGCCTGGTCGAGGACATCGCGGCGGCCATCGCGCTCTACCCGCCGCGCGTGCCGCTCGACCCGGAAGCCTTCGCGCACTTCACCCAGACGGTGGTCCAGGGCGGCTTCGTCATGGCCAAGGCTGCCGGCGACCGCGCGCCGCTGCTCGACGCGATCGCCCACCTCAAGCGCTACATCCAGATGCTGTTCGGAAAGGAACCCGCCGCGTGAGCAAGATGATATTCGTCAATCTGCCGGTGACCGATCTCGCCGCCTCGGTGCGGTTCTACGAGGCCGTCGGGTTCACGCTCAACCCGCAGTTCACCAACGAGCAGGCGGCATCGATGCAGTGGTCGGACGCGATTGTCGTCATGCTGCTGACGCACGATTTCTGGAAGACCTTCAGCCCCAAGGCGATCCCGGACGCGCATCAGGTGGCGCAGGTCTTCCTGTGCCTCAGCCACGACAGCCGCGCCGAGGTGGACGCGATGGTCGCCAAGGCCCGCGCGGCCGGAGGTAAGGGCGAACCCACGCCCACGCAGGACCACGGCTTCATGTACGGCAGCAGCTTCGAGGATCCCGACGGCCATATCTGGGAGAACGTGTGGATGGACATGTCCGCCATCCCCGAAGGCGAGACCGTCGCCGAGCAGACACTCGCCTGACGAGAAGGAGCAGAGACGATGCCGATCGATCCTAACGCCACCATCGAGATCACCGCGTTCGAGTGGGTGCCCGACTTTGCCCGCGGCTTCGTGCGTGACTTGCGCCCGCGCTGGGCTTGCGAGGAAGCGGGGCTGGCCTATCGCGAGCGGCTGATCAGCGCGGTCGAGCGCCCCGCCTGGTACTTCGCCGAGCAGCCCTGGGGCCAGGTCCCGGCGATGCGCGACGGCGCCATCCACCTGTTCGAGAGCGGCGCGACCCTGCTCCATTTAGGCGAGAAGAGCGCGGCGCTTCTGCCCGCCTCGGGCCAGCCGCGCGCCGATGTGATCTCCTGGCTGTTCGCGGCGTTCAACTCGGTCGAGCCGGCGCTGTTCGAGTTCACCAACGTCAACCTGTTCGCGCGCGAGGAGGAATGGGCCAAGCTGCGCCGCCCGAGCCTTGAGGAGTTCATCGGCCGGCGCCTCGCCCCGCTCGAAAAGCGGCTGGCGCAGCAGGACTGGCTGACCGGCGCGTTCTCTATCGCGGACATCGCGATGGTCACCGTGCTGCGCGCGATCGAGGACAGCTCGGTCCTCTCCGCGCATCCCGCGGTCGCAGGGTACATCGCCCGCGGCATGGCGCGGCCGGCGTTCAAGCGAGCGATGGCCGACCAGCTCGCCGTGTTCGACGCCCATCCCCAACCGCAAATGCAAGGAGCCTGATCGATGTACGTCAATGGATTCGTCGTGCCCGTGCCCGCCGAGCACAAGGACGCCTACCGCGAAATGGCCGCCGAGTTCTGGCAGATCGCCCGCGACTACGGCTGCCTCGCTCACGTCGAAGCGTGGGAGGCTGACGTGAAGGACGGCCAGTGGACCGACTTCCGCAAGGCCGTCGACCTCCAGGACGGCGAGAAGGTCGTGTTCTCGTACATGACCTGGCCCGACCGCGCGACCGCCGACGCCGCGCACGAGAAGATGATGAGCGACAAGCGGATGGAGAAGTGGGGCGACGGATCGGCGATGCCGTTCGACGGCAAGCGGATGGTGTTCGGCGGCTTCGACGCGATCGTCAACGAACAAGCCTGAAATCGACAGACGGAGAGAGACGATGAGCGAGGACCGCGGCGCCTTCATCTGGTACGAGTTGATGATTCCCGATCCGGCTGCGGCGCGGGCGTTCTACGGCGAGGTCGTCGGCTGGACGATCGACGCGCAGAGCTCCGTTCCGGACGGCGGAATCGACTACCGCATGATCATGCGCAGCGACGGGGGCTCGGCGGGCGGCGTGCTCG
>JBQCFR010000106.1:0-3738 GCA_051958885.1 Tsuneonella sp. | reverse complement strand
CTCGCCACCAGCTTGCTGCCCTCCAGGGCGGTGCCCGCGTGGACCACTTTGGCGCCGTTCGCCTCCGCTTCGCCGAGATCGATCGCGCCGCCCGTCTCGGGCGTGCCGGGATATCCGGTTGCGGCCATGACCACCGTCAGTGCCGCGTCCTGGCTCATCTGCACCGGTTGCACACCGGCGAGGCGGTTCTCCGCGCAAGCGAGCCGCAGTTCGCCGAGGTCGTCCTGCAGCCGCATCATCAGCACCTGGCATTCGGGATCGCCGAAGCGGCAGTTGTATTCGATCAGCTTGGGGCCGTCGGCGGTCAGCATCAGCCCGGCGAACAGCACACCCGAATAGGGCATGCCTGCATCGGCCATTGCCCGCACCGTCGGCGCGACGATGCGCTCGATCACTTCGCCGCGCAGCAGCGGTGTGAGCACGCGCGCCGGGCTGTAGGCGCCCATTCCGCCGGTGTTCGGTCCCGTGTCGCCCTCACCCACCCGCTTGTGATCCTGCGCGCTGCCGAATGCGAGCAGGCTGGCGCCGTCGGTCAGCGCGAAGAAGCTGACTTCTTCGCCTTCGAGGAATTCCTCGATGACCACCTCTGCGCCGGCCACGCCGAAGTGGCCGCCGAACATTTCGCCCAGCGCTACCTCGGCCTCGCCGCGTGTCTCCGCGATCACCACGCCCTTTCCAGCGGCCAGGCCGTCGGCCTTGAGCACGTAAGGGGCGGCGGAGTCGGCCAGTGCGGCGGTGGCTTCGGCCAATGTGCGCGTGCGCCGGTACCCGGCGGTCGGAATCCCCGCCCGTTCGCACAGGTCCTTGGTAAAGCCCTTGCTGCCTTCGAGCTGCGCGGCGGCCTTGCTCGGCCCGAACACTGCAATCCCCGCCGCCCTCAGCGCATCGGAGAGTCCATCCACCAGCGGCGCTTCGGGACCGATCACGACGAGCCCGATGCGCTCCGCATCGCAGAACCGGGTAACCGCAGCGCGATCTGCCGGATCGAGCGCCACGAGCTGCGCGTGCTCGGCGATCCCCGGGTTGCCGGGTGCTGCGTAGAGCCTATCTTCAGCCCCTGCGAGCAGCCGGGATTGCGCCAACTTCCACGCCAGCGCATGCTCGCGTCCGCCGCCGCCCACCAGAAGGATGTTCATGCCCGCTCCCGACTATTCCGATGATGGCGATCAAGCCTCGGGTGGGCTGGTAGCGAAGGGCAGGCCCGGCGACAACGCCGAGCCGCTGACGGTCTCCGAGCTCTCGGGGCTCCTCAAGCGGACGGTCGAGGACCGGTTCGGCTTCGTCCGCCTGCGCGGCGAGCTCTCGGGCGTCAAGCGGGCCGCGTCGGGTCACTTGTACTGCTGCCTCAAGGACGAGGGCGCGGTGATCGACGGAGTCATGTGGCGCGGTGCGGCGGGAGCCCTTGCGTTTCGCCCCGAGGACGGGCTCGAGGTCGTCGCGAGCGGCAAGCTGACGACTTATCCGGGCCGCTCGAAGTACCAGGTGGTGATCGACCGGCTCGAGCTCGCCGGCGAAGGCGCGCTGCTCGCGCTGCTCGAGAGGCTGCGCCAGCGGCTCGGCGCCGAAGGGCTGTTCGCGCCCGAGCGCAAGCGGCGGCTGCCCTATTTGCCGCGCACGATCGGCGTGGTCACCTCGCCCACCGGCGCGGTGATCCGCGACATCCTCCACCGCCTCGCCGACCGTTTCCCCAGCCGCGTGGTGGTCTGGCCGGTGATGGTTCAGGGGCAAGGCGCCGCCGAACAGGTCGCCGCCGCCGTGCGCGGGTTCTCCTCGCTGCCTGCGGGCCACGCCCTGCGCCCCGACCTCGTTATCGTTGCCCGCGGCGGCGGCTCGATCGAAGACGTGTGGGGCTTGAACGAAGAGGCGGTCGTGAGGGCGATCGCCGAGAGCCTGATCCCGACGATCAGCGCGGTGGGGCACGAAACCGACACCACGCTGGCCGATCACGCCGCCGACCACCGCGCGCCGACGCCCACCGCCGCCGCCGAGATCGCGGTGCCGGTGCTACGCGAGCTGGCTGCTGCGCTGGAGGACTTCGCGCACCGCAAGCGCCGCTCGATTGCGCGCCCGGTAGCATTGGGACGCGAACGGCTGCAGCACGATCGGGCTCGCCTGTCGCCGGTGCTGCTGAGCCACCGCCTCGAGCGGGGACGCGACGGCCTCGCAGCGACCGCGCGGCTGATGGCTTCGCTCGATCCCGACGCGGTGCTCCAGCGCGGCTACGTGCGGGTCACCGACCGCGCCGGGCGCACGCTCACCGATGCGGCGGCGGCACGCCGCGAACCCGCGCTCACCTTGCGTTTCCGCGACGGAACGCTCGAGGCGTCTTCTGCTGTTACTCCAACCGCCACGGGTCCTCAGCGCAAGCCGCGCCCCGTCGCGCCCACGAAACGCCCCGCGCAGGACGATTTGTTCGGGTGAGCGCAAGATGATAGGGCCGATACCATGCTGATGTCCTCCGGCGATACCGCTGCCCATCTCGTGTATGGCCCCAACGGCTTCCGCGTCATCCGTCCCGGCAATCACGTGCTCTGCGCGGTTACCGGCGAGCCGATCCCGCTCGAGGAGCTGCGCTACTGGAGCGTCGATCGGCAGGAAGCCTATCTCAATCCGCAGGTCGCGACGCGCCGCCTGCTCAGCGAGGCATGAAGCGCCGATCGCTCGCATGCTGCGCGTTCCTGACGCTGGCCGCCTGCGCCGCCGGCGGGCCGCGTGAGCAGACGGCCGCCAGCACCGCGGTGGTCCAGCCGGTGGTGACGGCCCGTGCTGCCGCGACACCGGCGTCCACGCCGCGTGGGCCAACCACTTTCACGTTCGCTGGTGAACTGACACAGGGCGGCTGGATTCGCGGCCAGGTCCCCGGCGGGACGGTCGCGGCGCGGCTCGACGAGCAGCCGCTGACGCTCGACAGCCAAGGCCTCTTCTTCGCGGCATTCGACCGCGATGCCGCTCCCACCGCTACGCTTATCGCCACGCTTGCCGACGGGCGCGAGGTGCGCAGCCCGTTGACGATCTCCCGGCGCGAATGGAACATCGAGCACGTGGACGTCGCGCGCAGTCCCGGTGGGGCGACCGAGGCGTTCATGGCGCTGCGCCGACCCGAACTCGCCCGGATCGCCGCCGCACGGTCGCAGGATCACGACACCGACGGCTGGAGC
This sequence comes from Tsuneonella sp., assembly GCA_051958885.1. GTDB lineage: Bacteria > Pseudomonadota > Alphaproteobacteria > Sphingomonadales > Sphingomonadaceae > Tsuneonella. Next base: position 580 of record JBQCFR010000106.1, on the reverse strand, counting down.
CAGAATTTCATCTGGCCGGTCAAGGGGCGCATCTCGGGGCGGTTCGGATCGCAGCGGATCTACCGCGGAGGCGAGCCGGGCGCCTACCACTCGGGGCTCGACATCAGCACCGGCGGCAGCGGCGCGGCCTATGTCGCGCCGGCGGATGGCGTGGTCACGCTCGCCGCGCAGGAGCCGTTCACGCTCGAAGGGCATCTGCTGATCGTCGACCATGGCCACGGCCTCAACAGCGCCTTCCTCCACGCCTCTCGCCTGGCGGTGAAGGAAGGGGACGTCGTGCGGCAGGGGCAGGTTCTGGGCTATATCGGCATGACCGGCCGGGCGACTGGGCCGCACCTCCACTGGTCGCTGATGTGGCGCGGCAAGCGGCTCGATCCGCTGCTGGTCCTCCCGCCGATGTAGCGCATCCGCTTGCGCCGCCTGTTCGCGATCCTGCTTGTCGCGCTGCTCGCCGCGCCCGGCACCTGGGTCCGCTCGCCGCCACCGCCCCCGCCCGATTACCGCCAGCGCATGTCTTTCAATCCGCTGCCGCTGCCCGTTCGCAGCGCCGGCCAGATGAAAGTGATCGGCGCGTGGCACT
>JBQCFR010000105.1:0-4871 GCA_051958885.1 Tsuneonella sp. | reverse complement strand
GAGCGCCACGGCGTGCAGGCGGCGTTCTTCCCCGGCATGACACTGCCCACCGCGCGCCGCGGGCTCGGCGCCGGACGCGTCACCGCGCTGCTGCCGGTGTGGGTGCAGAAGGACGCCGGCAAGTGGAGCGTGTTCGGCGGGGGCGGCTACGCGATCAATCCGGGCGCCGGCAACCGCGACTACTGGACCGGAGGCGTCGCCGTCACCTGCTCGGTCGGCGAGCGCGACCTGGTCGGCGTCGAGATCGACCACGACGGCCCGTCCGAAGTGGGCGGCGAGGGTTCGACGAGCCTCGGCATCGGGATGATCCACCAGCTCGGGGCGCCGTTCCGCCTGCTCGCCTCGGGCGGGCCGACATTCGCCGATCATGGCGGCGCGGCCGGATATCATGTCTATGTCGCGCTCGGGATCGACTTGTGAAGCGAACTTGCCCGCCCCGTCCGCTCGGTCTAAGCGCGCGCATCCAGAGCGCAGGCCCCGTCAAGCACCAGTGACCACCACCGCCGACTACCCTTTGCCAAGCGGCGAGCTATCCCTGAGCGGGCCGGTCGAACGGCCCGCGCCGGGGACGCTGCCGATCCGCGGCGATCTGGCGCACATTGCGCTCGCGCCGCGATTCCTGGTCGCGCACTATGTCGTGCCGCAGCCGCGGCAGATCGGCGAAGCGGGGGCGGAGCTGCTGGCCCAGCCGGCCGAGGGCGCGCAAGGCGTGGCCCGGCTCGATCCCGGGGCCCGCTTCGAGGCCCTCGATTACGCCGGCGAGTGGTGCTGGGGCTGCTGCGGGCCCGAGGGGCCGAGCGGCTACTTGCGCACCGCGCTGCTTGCGCCCACCTCGAGCGAATGAGCCACAGCGTCTTCATCGACGGCGCCGCGGGCACCACAGGGCTTGAGATCGCCGACCGGCTCGCCGCGCGTGACGAGTTCGTGCTCATTCGGCTGGGCGATGCGGAGCGCAAGGACGCCGCTGCGCGCAAGGAGGCGCTGAACGCCGCCGACTTCGCGGTGCTGTGCCTGCCCGACGATGCCGCGCGCGAGGCGGTCTCGCTGATCGACCCGGCGAGCGAGGTGCGCGTGATCGACGCGTCCTCCGCGCACCGGGTGGCCGAGGGGTGGACGTACGGCTTCCCCGAGCTGGTCGGCCGCGAGGCGGTGGCAAGCGCGCGCCTGGTCGCCAACCCGGGATGCTATCCCACCGGATTCCTCGGCTTGCTCTCGCCGCTCGTGCGCGCCGGCCTGCTGCCCGCCGACTGGCCCTACACGGTGAACGCGGTGTCCGGCTATTCGGGCGGCGGCAAGGCGCTGATCGAGCGGTTCGAGGACGATCGCGAGATCGCCTGGCGCGGCTATGGCCTCGCCATGGGACACAAGCACGTGCCCGAGATGCAGCGCCACGCCGGCCTGGCACATGCGCCGCTGTTCACCCCGGCGGTGATCGCCGCGCACCGCGGCATGGCGGTCGAGATCCCGCTGCCGCTTGCGGCGATGCCCGGCGCCGCGCCGCCGGCCGATCTGCACGCCGCGCTGCGCGCGTTCTACGCCGGTTCGCCGGTGATCGAGGTGGCGGACCCCGCAGACGCACCAAGCGAGTTGCTGGTGCGTAGCGACGCCGCGCCGTGGGACGGCATGACGCTGCACGTATTCGGCTCAGAGGACGGGGCGCAGGCGCGGCTGGTCGCGCTGCTCGACAACCTCGGCAAAGGCGCCAGCGGGGCTGCGGTGCAGAGCCTCAACCTGATGGCCGGCCTGCCCGAAACAGCGGGGCTGCGGCTGCCTTAAAATTAGGCGATTGTATACTTGACAAAGCAAAGGTCGAGGCGCACAAGAGGCGGGTAAGGACACACCGCCATGAACCTCTTCGACCCCCGCTATCAGAATGAAGATGCCGCCCGCGAGCATCTGGAAAGCATCATGTGGCCGGACGGCCCGGTTTGCCCCCATTGCGAGAGCGCGAACGCCACCCGCCTCCCCCCTCAGAAGGGTCGCAAGACCAAGGCTCACCCCGAAGGGATGGTCCGCAAGGGCGTCGTCCAGTGCAACGCTTGCCGCCAGCAATACACCGTGACGGTCGGCACCGTGTTCGAGTCCTCCAAGGTGCCGCTCAACAAGTGGCTCTATGTGAACCACGTCCTTTGCTCGTCAAAGAAGGGCACCAGCGCCCACCAGATCGCTCGCAACATCGGCGTCAGCTACAAGACCGCCTGGTTCATGATGCATCGCATCCGCGAAGCCATGAAGGCGGTCGATAACAGCCCGCTCGGCGGCTTCGGCAAGTTCGTGGAAGCCGATGAAACCTACGTCGGCGGGAAGGCCCGCAACAAGAAGGCCCGCTTCGAGCGCAAGCGCGTCGGCAAGACCTCGCCCTTCGACAACAAGCAGGCCGTTGTCTCGCTGGTGGAGCGCGGCGGCAGCGTCCGTTCGTTCCACGTTGCCAATGTCACCGGCGAAACCCTGCGTTCAATCCTCGTCACCAACGCGGACCGCTATTCCTATCTCATGACCGACGAACACAAGGGCTACACCAAGGTCGGCATGGAGTTCGGCAAGCACGGTGTGGTCGTTCACTCAAAGCAGGAATACGGTCGCGGCGCTGTCCACACCAACACCATCGAAGGCTTCTTCAGCCTTCTGAAGCGCGGCATCATCGGCACCTATCACCATGTCAGCGAACAGCACCTGCACCGCTACACCAGCGAGTTCGATTTCCGCTACAACACCCGCAAGCTGAACGATTTCGAGCGTGCCGACACCAACCTGCTTGGCGCTATCGGCAAGCGCCTCACCTATCGGCGGACTGGTCTTAGCGCCGCCTAAGAAGGTGAAACCGCCTCGCCGCGTTGGCGAGCGCCGTAAGCGTTGGAGCCAAAAATAAAGCCCCCTTTCGGGGGCTTAGCGGCTTAGCCGCCTACTACCTGGTCTCGCATGATTGCTCTCCTCAGCGGATTGACAACGTAGGGTCTAAGTGCCCCAAGTCAACAACTCATGACCACAGAGGCGATGATGGGGAAACGTTACCGAACGTGGGATGAACGACGCCGCATCATCTGTTCTGTCATTGCAGACACCAACCCCCCACCAGTGGACTCGTTCCAGCTCACAGATAGCGAACTAGTGTATTTCAGGGCGCGGTCCGCAAAAGCAGTGGACGCGCTGGCGCGCCAATCGTCGGCCTTCAAGGAATACTACCGCCTACCCACCCAAAACCCCTTCTGGTATGTGATCGGCCTGATCAGCGTCGTGGTCGGCATGGCGCTCATGGGAGGCGCCTATCTCTGGCTAACGGACCGTATACACCCTGAAGCCTACCCCCTCATCGGGGCATTGGTGGCAGTTGTGATCGCCGCCTTAGGCTGGGGCGTTGCAGGCTGGATCGCTCACCGCAACGCAGTCCAGCAAAACACAAACAACATGCTCTTTGCTCGGTTCTCACAAGCTCCCTTTGGCGAAGCGATGTATCGCTTCAATACCGCCTTCGGCATTTCCCCGACCCCGCCGGTTTCATCCTCGTGGATCAAGCAATTGCGCGACAGCGACAAAGAGGAAGATAGGCGGGCGGCAGCAGCCGTCGCCTATCTGCTGAACTACTTCGAGTTTATCGCGTCCGGCGTATTGCGAGGCGACCTAGATGCCAACGTCGTTCGGCAAAACGTGAAGGCCATGATCTGCCACTACCACGATAAATGCCTACCCTACATTTCCGAACTGAATCGACGCGATCGGACGGCACTCGAACACCTGATAAAGATCAGGACTCACTTTCGCGAACCTTGAACCCCTTTGGCTCGCGTTTGCCGTCCTTTGCCTTGTGCGGCTTGTGCGGCGTCTTCAGCATTTGCCGGAGAACCGCGTCCTCTCTCTCTTGATCGGTGTCTTGCATGAGCGACAAGCTACCCCCCATCAACTCTGGAGTGCAAGGCTGGGATCTCGATCCTGGCCCTATCTTTTACGCCGTTGGAGGCGCGCTGAATGCCTGGGAAACCATGGAGTCGCATTTCTCGCAGCTCTACTCAATCTTCATCGGTGAGCCCCGAACACGAGAGGGGATGAGGAAATACGGTGATGGTGGCCGCATTCTGGACCACCGCGTTGCATCGCTACAGCGCGCAGCGGAAGGTTATTTCATCGCGAACCCAGATCAGGAGCGGGAGGGAGAGTTTAGGGCTATCGTCGCGAACACGAGACACTTTGCAATCATGCGGCATCGGATCGCGCATGGACAGATCAACTCTGTGACGACTAACACCGATGAGGGCCCGCAGCCGGGTCAATACCTTACGCTCGCACCGGTCTTTTTTCTAACTGTTCCCCCTCACTCGATGGCTCAACTCGGGGGTGAGCCATTTGAGGGGATGGGAAGCCGCGACATCCTGAGGCTAGCAAGCAGGTTTAGCGCGATTGGCCAGGATGCGGCCTTTCTCGCTAACGCCCTTCACCCTGTGACATAGCCTCGAATACAGCCTCGACGATGTTCATCGCGTCGTATCGCTCTATCTCTATATCGAGCCACGCCCTCGCCTTGCTGCGCAAAATCTCCTGTCCGGCCTCGACCATCTCGGCGGTGATTTCGAGTGCCGGCCTGTCTCTCGAATCATGCTCAAGATGGTGTTGCTTTGTCAAGTATACAATGCCCTAAAATTAGGCAGCGGTGCTTGCGGATCGGGCTCGGTTGGCGCCCGTCCGGCGCAAGATTGCCCCGCTCGCCCGCAGCGCCATGCGAATATTGCCGCCGAGACCTTTGAATCGCCGCGTCCATGTCCTAATCGCCGCGCACGCACCTTGGCACGATTCTTGTGAGGAGAGCGCGCGAGGGATCAATCCATCTCCGGCGGAGCAGGCGCACAGGCCTGCACAGCGCCGGAACCATGCGAGCCGCA
>JBQCFR010000104.1:0-2334 GCA_051958885.1 Tsuneonella sp. | reverse complement strand
GATGAGGTCGCGCAAGCCGTCCTCGGTCAGCTCGAACTCGCCGGCCTTGAGCCCGTGCGCCTCGACCTGCTTGGGGATCAGGTGGCGCTGGGCGATCTCGACCTTCTCGTCCTCGGTGTACCCTTCGAGCCGGATGATCTCCATCCGGTCGAGCAGGGGCTGCGGCAGGTTCAGGCTGTTCGCGGTGGTCACAAACATGATGTCGCTGAGGTCGAGGTCGAGCTCGAGGTAGTGATCCTGGAACTTGGCGTTCTGCTCCGGATCGAGCACCTCGAGCAGCGCCGAGGCCGGATCCCCGCGGAAGTCCTGGCCGAGCTTGTCGATCTCGTCGAGCAGGAACAGCGGATTGCTCGCCCCGGCCTTCTTTAGGTTGGTGACGATCTTGCCCGGCAGCGAGCCGATGTAGGTGCGCCGGTGGCCGCGGATCTCCGCCTCGTCGCGCACACCGCCGAGTGACTGGCGCACAAACTCGCGCCCCGTCGCCCGCGCGATCGACTTGCCGAGGCTGGTCTTGCCCACGCCCGGAGGGCCGACGAGGCAGAGGATCGGCCCCTTCAGCTTGTTGGTGCGCGCCTGCACCGCGAGGTACTCGACGATGCGGTCCTTGACCTTCTCCAGCGCGTAGTGATCCTCGTCCAGGATCGCCTGCGCCTCGGCGATGTCGCGCTTCAGCTTGCTCTTCTTGCCCCACGGCAGCCCGAGCAGCACGTCGAGGTAGTTGCGGATGACGGTCGCCTCGGCGCTCATCGGCTGCATTGTCTTGAGCTTCTTGAGCTCGCTTTCGGCCTTCGCGCGCGCTTCCTTGCTGAGCTTGGTCTTCGCGATCTTCTCGGTCAGTTCGGCGATTTCGTCCGCCTCGTCACCCTCGCCGCCGAGTTCGCTCTGGATCGCCTTCAACTGCTCGTTGAGGTAGTATTCGCGCTGGGTTTTCTCCATCTGGCGCTTCACGCGGCCGCGGATCTTGCGTTCGACCTGGAGCACGGAGAGCTCGCCCTCCATGAAGCTCATCACCATCTCGAGCCGCCGCAGCGGGTCGCGTTCGGTGAGCAATGCCTGCTTGTCGGCGACCTTGGCGCCGATCGCGGCGGCGATCGTGTCGGCCAGCTCGCCGGCGTCGTCGATCTCGCCGAGGTCCGCGCCCGCGCCTTCGCCGAGCTTCTTGTTGAGCTTGGCGTATTCGCCGAACTGTTCGACCACCTGGCGCATCGTTGCGACGACCTCGCTGCCCGAAGCGGTGTCGGAGTCGATCGCGGTGACGTTCGCGACGATCATGTCGCCTTCCTCGCGCATCGATTCGAGCAGCGCGCGGGTGCTGCCTTCGACCAGCACGCGGACCGTGCCGTCGGGCAGCTTCAGCAGCTGCAGCACCTGCGCGACGACGCCGATGTCGTACAGGTCCTCTTCGGAGGGCTCGTCGCAGCCCGGATCGAGCTGCGCGATGAGGAAGATGTCCTTCCCGTTCTCCATCGCCGCCTCGAGCGCGGCGACCGATTTCTCGCGCCCGACGAACAGCGGCACGACCTGGCCGGGAAAGACCACGATGTCGCGCAAGGGCAGGAGAGGGTAAAGCTGAGTCATAGATCGTCTATCCGTCCATCGCGCACCAATCGGCGGCGCGCCCGTCTTGTTCCGGGATATGGGAAGCCGCCGCGCGGGCCGCAATCCCGTTCACCGACGAAGCTGTGGACGTGAACGGTGTCACACTTGTCACAGTGTCCTGGCACAAAACTCCACTCCCCCGCCGGGCCCCGATCGTCGCCGCCAGGCGCATGACGAACGAAGCCTGACAGGTTCGCTCGATGTAGGACAGCGGCGCAACCTTGGCGCGGCTCAAGCGCTTTGCTAGCGACCAGCCGATCAGGAGAGCCCGCATGGCCGATGCCCCGCCCAAACCCGCGTCGTACGATCATCCGACCGGCGGCTGGGGTTCGGTCAAGGGCATCTCCAAAGTCGAGCTGCGCTCGCGCGCGGCCCCGGGCGCGCTCGACACCTTGCGCGTGCAGAACAAGCCCGAGGGCTACATGTGCTCCTCGTGCGCATGGGTGAAGCCGCCCAACCCGCATCCGTTCGAGTTTTGCGAGAACGGCGCGAAGGCGACGCTGTGGGACCTCACCACCCGCCGCTGCACGCCCGAGTTCTTCGCCCGCCACACGGTGAGCGAGCTGCGCGGCTGGGGCGATTACGAGCTCGAGATGCAAGGCCGGCTGACGCACCCGCTGCGCTATGATCCGGCGAGCGACACATACGTGGAGACGAGCTGGGACGAGGCGTTTGCCGCGATCGGCGCCAAGCTCAGGACGCTCGCGCCCAAGTCGGTGACGTTCTATGCGAGCG
>JBQCFR010000103.1:0-4303 GCA_051958885.1 Tsuneonella sp. | reverse complement strand
AAGCTGCCGGTGGCGGTCATCACGGACGCGACGGCGAGCGCATCGTCGACCACGTAGGGGCGCTTCTCGCCCGCGCCCACGGCCATGATCATGCCCTGCGGCGGGTTGATCACCGCTTCGAACTGCTTGATCCCGTACATGCCGAGGTTGGACAGGCTCGCGGTGCCGCCCTGGTATTCGTGCGGCTGCAGCTTGCCCTCGCGCGCCTTGCCGGCGAGCGTCTTCATCTCGCCTGCGATAGCGCTGACCGACTTGGCGCCGGCATCGACGATGATCGGGGTGATCAGGCCACTCGGCGCGGCGACCGCGACCGAGATGTCCGCCCGGGTGAAGCGGCGCAAAGTGTCGCCGCCGAAGCTGACGTTGCAATCGGGCACCTGGATGAGCGCCTTGGCGAGCGCCTTGATCAGCAGGTCGTTGACCGAGAGCTTGACGCCCTGCGCCTCGAGCGCGGTGTTGAGATCAGTCCGGAGCTTGAGCAGTGCATCGAGCCGCACGTCGATCGCGAGGTAGTAGTGCGGGACGGTCTGCTTGGACTCGGTGAGGCGACGCGCGATGACCTTGCGCACGTTCGAGAGCTTCGCGTCCTCGTGCGGGATGCCGAAGTCGGGCAGCGCGGCGCTTGGACTTGGCGCCGAAGTCCGGGATTGTCCTTCGCCAGGCTCAGGAGGAGCGGGCTTTTGCGGAGTGGCCTGGGCCTTGCCGCCCTCGACATCGGCCTTCACGATACGCCCGTGGGGGCCCGAGCCTTTGACGCTCGCGAGGTCGATCCCCTTGTCGGCGGCGATGCGCCTGGCGAGCGGGGAGGCGATCACGCGCTCAGGGTTGTCTCCTGAGGCTTTCCCCACCTCCGCTCGTCCTGAGCTGGTGTCGCTGCGCGACAGCTTCGCTTCCGAAAGACGCGGGCTCGACGTTTGCTCGGAGCGCCCTTCGACAGGCTCAGGGCGAGCGGGCTTGGGGGGGACCGAGTTGTCTTCCCTTGCCGAAGCGGCCGGTGCAGCCTTCGCCGCCTCGCTCACATCCTCGCCCTCGCCGGCGAGCAGCGCGATCACCGCGCCGACTTTCACGCCCTCGCTGCCCTCGGGCACTTCGATTTTCGCAATCGTGCCTTCGTCGACCGCCTCGAACTCCATCGTCGCCTTGTCGGTCTCGATCTCGGCCAGGATGTCTCCCGAGTGGACCTCGTCGCCCTCCTTCACCAGCCACTTCGCGAGCGTGCCTTCCTCCATTGTGGGGGAGAGCGCGGGCATCTTGATCGGGGTCGGCATGGCGGCGCGGCGGTCCTTCGCTGGGGAGGCGGGGTTCGCGCCCGCTTTTGCCCATTTGGCGCGTGCGGGCAAGGTTCTTGCCCTTGGCGCGGTTTGAGCGGTAATCCCGCGCCGGAGAGGGGAAGCGATGCGCGTCTATCTGGTGATCATGGACGAGAGCGACGAGGCGCGCCGCGCGCTGCGCTTCGCCAGCCGCCGCGCGATGAAAACCGGCGGCACGGTGCATATCCTCGCGCTGGTCCCGCGTGAAAACTTCAATGCCTTCGCCGCAGTCCAGGCGACGATCGAGCAGGAAGCGCGCGACCGGGCCGAAGTGATCGCCAACAGCGCGGCCGGCTCGATCTTCGCCGAAAGCGGCAAGATGCCCACCATCGCGGTGCGCACCGGAAGCGGGCACGAGGTCATCCGCGAATACCTCGCCGACCATAGCGAAGTCGCCGCGCTGGTGCTCGGGGCCAACACCGAAGGCGGGCCGGGGCCGCTGGTGACGCACTTCGCGGCGCACGTCGGGACGCTGCCCTGCCCGCTGTTCGTGGTGCCTGGATCGCTCAGCGAAGAGGATATCGACCGGGTGAGCTGAGCGGGTTCTGACCCGCCCGCGAACGGGGGTGAAATGGTCAGCGCTTGCGGCTCTGGTGGCGGATGTTGCCCGGGCGGCCGCGTTTGCCCTGAACGTACTTGCCCTTCTGCCGCGGCTGCGGGCGCTCGCCGCGCGGCTCGACCTTGCCGCCGCCGCCTTCGGGCAGCTCGAACTTGAGCGCGCCGGTAAGCGGGTTTGCCTCGGCGAGGCGCAGTTCGAGCCGGTCGCCGGGCGCGTAGCGGGCGCCGCTGTCCTCGCCGGTGAGCGTCTGCGCCGCCTCGTCGTAGCGGAAGTATTCGCGGCCGAGGGTGGAGACCGGAACTAGCCCGTCGCCGCCGAGCCCGACGATGGTGGCGAAGAAGCCGAAGCTCTGGACGCCGGTGATACGCGTTTCGAACACCTCGCCCACGCGCCCGGCGAGCCAGGCGGCGACGTAGCGGTCGATCGTCTCGCGTTCCGCCTCCATCGCGCGCCGCTCGGCCTTGCTGATCGCGTCGGTGACTTTCGACAGGTCCTCACGGTCGCGCTCGGACAGGCCGCTGGTGGGCGGCAGGTCTGCTTTGGGCGCGGGCTGCTCGAGCTTGAACGCATCGACCAGCGCGCGGTGGATCAGCAGGTCGGCGTAGCGGCGGATCGGCGAGGTGAAGTGCGCGTAGGAGCCGAGCGCGAGCCCGAAGTGGCCGGCGTTGGCGGGGCCGTAGTAGGCCTGCGTCTGGCTGCGCAGCACCGCCTCCATCACCTGCGCGCGCTCGCTTTCGTCGGCGATGTCCTTGAGCATGCGGTTGAACAGCCCCGGCGTGATGACTTGGCCGAGCGCGAGGGAATGGCCGAAGGTCTTCATGTAATCGCGCAGCGCGATCAGTTTCTCGCGGCTCGGCGGCTCGTGGACCCGGTAGACCACCGGCGCGGTCCTGCTCTCGAGCGCCTTGGCCGCGGCGACGTTGGCGGCGATCATGAAGTCTTCGACCACGCGGTGCGCGTCGAGCCGTTCGCGCACGGCGATCTCGGCGATCTTGCCTTGCTCGTCGAGCTTGACCTGCCGTTCGGGCAGCTCGAGCTCGAGCGGATCGCGCGCCTCGCGCGCGGCGAACAGCAGGCGCCAGGCGGCCCAGAGATTCTCAAAAATCTGGGCTATCTCCCCCTGCCCTTCAGGGGAGGGGGTCGGGGGGCGGGGCTTGTCGGATGCTCCTGCGTGAACGGAAACATTCCCCTCTCCCCGCCCTCTCCCCTGAAGGGGAGAGGGCTTTCCATCGATGATGTTCTGCGCATCCTCGTACGCGATGTTGTGCGCGATCCGCACCAGCGCGCGGGTGAAGCGCCATTTGGTGACCTGGCCCTCGGGAGAGATGCGCAGGTGGCACACCATCGCCGCGCGGTCCTCGCCTTCCTTCAGGCTGCAGACGTCCGCGCTGAGCACTTCGGGCAGCATCGGCACCACGCGGTCGGGGAAATAGACCGAGTTGCCGCGCTTCCTCGCCTCGCGATCGAGATGGCCGCCGGGGCGGACGTAGAAGCTGACGTCGGCGATGGCGATGATCGCGCGGTAGCCGCCCTCGCCGTCGGGCTCGGCCCAGATCGCATCGTCGTGATCGCGCGCATCGGCGGGATCGATCGCGACGATCGGGACGTGGCGCAGGTCCTCGCGGTGCTCGGGGCTGAGCGGCAGCTTGGCGGCGCGCTCCGCTTCGGCGAGCGTTTCCTCGGAGAACACGTGCGGGATGCCGTGCTTGGCGATCGCGATCAGGCTGAAGCTGCGCGGTTCGAGCGGATCGCCGAGCACCTCGACCACCTTGACCCCTGAGCGCGGCGCCTTGCCGGCGGGCTCGGCGAGCACGAGCTGTCCCGCCTCCGCCCCGCCGAGATCGGAGATCGGCGAAGAGCTGCGCACGCGCTTGTCGACCGGCGCGAGCCAGCCCTTGCCGGCCGCATCGATCTCCACCACGCCCATCAGCCCTTCGGTGCGGGAGGGAAGCTTCTTCATCGGATGCGCGAGCCAGCCGCGGCCGGCTTCCTCGGTGCGCGCCAGCACGCGGTCGCCGATCTTGAGCGCGGCCTGGCGCCCCTTCCCCTTCTTCGGCTCGACGATTCGCAGCCGCGGCGGCGGCGCGCCGTCGTCGGGGCTCCACGCATCGGGGATCGCGAAGGCCTCACCGTCCTCGATCGCCGCCACGCGCAGCACAGTGACCTTGGGCACCCCGCCCATGCGGTGATAGGCGGTCTTCTTGCCGTCGATCAGACCTTCTTCGGCCATGTCCTTGAGCAGCGCCTTGAGCGCGATCTTCTCGTGGCCCTGCAGCCCGAACGCCTTGGCGATCTCGCGCTTGCCGGCGATTCTGTCGCTAGTCTGGAGGAATTCGATGATCTGCTCGCGGGAGGGCAGGCCGGGTTTGGGGCGCGCTGGCATCGCTGTGAGGTAGTGAACCTGCCTTCAATAGCAACATCCGCTCGTCCTGAG
>JBQCFR010000102.1:0-6059 GCA_051958885.1 Tsuneonella sp. | reverse complement strand
TCGCTGCTCACCGCGTCGGGGCCCAGGCCGAGCAGGGTGCCGAGCGCGTGAACCCGCAGCCGCGCGTCGGCTTCAATCGGCAGCAGCCGCGCCTGGGCGGCGGTGAGCCCGGCGCGTTCGCGAGTCGCCTCGATCGGCGGGACCAGCCCGGTGCGGGCGCGGTGAGCGACGATCTGCTCGCTGCGCTGGTGGGCGGCGATCTCCTGTCGCAGGACCGCGATCTGCGCCTGGTCGAGGCGGTAGGCGAAGTATGCGTCGGCCACTTCGGCCGAGAGCGTGACCGCGGCATCGCGGCCGGTCCACACCGCCGCCTCGCTCGCTGCGCGCGCGGCTTCGCGGGTGCGCGCGCCGCGGCCGAACAGGTCGAGTTCCCAGCTGGCGTCAAAGCCCAGAGCGTAAGTGGTGATCCCGCTGCCCGGCAGCGCGACTCCACCGGAGGAGCCCGAGCCGCCGCCCGCCTGGCCGCCGAACAGCCGCGCGAGCGAGGAAAAGCCGGCGTTTTTGCTGAACTTGACGTTGGTGGCGTTCGCGGTCGCATCGACCGTGGGAAGCCCCACGCCGCGCGCCGCGATATCCTGCAGCCGGGCTGCGCGCACGCGCGAGGCGGCGAGCTCGATAGACGGGTTTTGCGCCAGCGCGCGCTCGACCAGGCTGGTCAGCTCGGCATCGCCGAACGCCGTCCACCACTGCGCCGGATCGACCGCGGCGCCGGCCGGCTGAGGCTCACCGTATGCAGCCGGCACCGTGCTTGCCGGCGGCGCGTAATCGGGCCCGACGGTGCAGCCGCCGAGCGCAGCGAGAGCCAGGAAGACCGGCGCGGGGCGCATCAATGGCCCACCCCCGGCTTCACGCCGCCGTTCTTGCCCGAGCGCATGAGCAGCACCAGCGGCGCGACCACGAGCACCACGATGGCGAGCGCGTAATATACGTCGATGAACGACAGCATCGCGGCTTGCTTCTGGGCCTGCCCCATCAACACCGCCAGCGAGGTGGTCTGCGGATCGCCGCCGGCAGAGGCGAGCGCACCTTGCGCGGTCTGCATCCAGTCGCGGTAAGCTGGGTCAAGAGGGTTGAGCGGATAGGTCAGCTCCGCCTGGCGGGTCTGCAGGTGATTAGACAGCATCGTTTGCGAGATTGCGATGCCGAACGTGCCGCCGAGGTTGCGGAAGACGTTGAGCAGGCTCGAGGCCTGGGCCGTGGAGCGCTGCGGCAATCCGAGATAGGCGACTGCGTTGATCGGCACGAAGAGGAACGGCAGCGCCGCCGACTGGATCATCCGCGCGTAAGCCGCTTGCATGAAGCTGACGTCCGCGGTGAAGTGCGCCAGGTGCCACAGCGCGACGACCTGCGTCAGCAGCGCCGCGCCGATCAGGATGCGCACGTCCACCTTCCCGGTCAGCCGCCCGGCGAACGGCACCGCGACAAGCGTCGCGAACCCGCCGATCGTCAGCGCCAGGCCCGCGTCGGTGGCGCTGTAGCCCATCACCTCCTGCAGCATCTGCGGGATGAGCTGGGTGGTTCCGAACAGGATCAGACCAGTGATCATCATCACCACCAGCGTCATCGTGAAATTGCGGTTCTTCAGCAGCTTGAGGTCGATCACCGGCTCTTCGGTGTTGAGTTCCCAGATGACCAGCGCGATCAGCGACACTGCCGATATCGCTCCCGCCGCGATGATCGTCGGGCTCGAGAACCAGTCGAGCCGCTCGCCGCGATCGGCGAAGATTTCGAGGCAGCCGAGCCCCAGCGCGACCAGGGCGACGCCGACATAGTCGATGCGCAGTCCCTTCGCGACGAGCCGGCGGCGGTCGTCCTTCACCGCTTCCGGCTCCTCGACGAACAGCGCGACCAGCACCATCGAGGCGATGCCCACCGGCACGTTGATGAGGAAGATCCAGTGCCAGCTCGCGGTGTCGGTTATGTAACCGCCGAGCGTGGGGCCGAACACCGGCCCCACGACCACCACGATCGCGAACGCCGCGAACGCCATCCCGCGCTTCTCGGGCGGGAAGGTGTCGGCGAGGATCGATTGTTCGACCGGCGCCAGCCCGCCGCCGCCAATCCCCTGGAACACCCGCGCCAGCACCAGCGTCGTCAGGTTCGGCGAGATGCCGCACAGGAACGAGGACGCCGTGAACAGCGCGATCGAGATGATGAAATAGCGCTTGCGCCCGATCGCGTTGCTCAGCCAGCCCGACAGCGGGATGACCACCGCGTTGGCGACGAGATAGCTCGTCAGCACCCAGGTCGCCTGGTCGGTGGTGATCGACAGGCCGCCGGCGATGTTGGCCAGGCTGACGTTGGCGATCGAGGTGTCGAGCACCTCCATGAAGGTCGGCAGCGAGATGATCGCGACCACCAGCCAGGGATTGATCCGCCCGGCGGCGGAGTGGCTCGGGTCCCAGTCCTGGCGCTTTGCGCTCTCAGCCACCGCTCAGCGCACCTTGACCGTCGGGACGGCGGACATGCCGGGGCCGATCGGATACTTGCGCGGGTCGGGCCCATGCTTGAGGTCGAACTCGATGCGCACCGGCACGCGCTGGACCACCTTCACGTAGTTGCCGGTGGCATTCTGCGGCGGAAGGATCGAGAACGCCTGGCCGGCGCCGTGCTGGATCGAATCGACGCGGCCCTGGAACTCGACGTCGGGGAAGGCGTCGACCTTGATCGTGACCGGCTGGCCGACACGCATCTGTGCCAACTGCGTTTCCTTGAAGTTCGCCGTCACCCACATCCGTTCGGGCACGATTGCCATCAGCGGTGTGCCCGGGCCGACGTAGGAGCCCACGTTGACGCTGCGATTGACCACCTGACCCGCGACGGGCGCACGCAGCTCGGGGTTGCCGACGGTGACCCGTGCCTGCTCGATCTGGGCGCGCCGGGCGGCGAGCACTGCCTGCGCTGCGCCGATCTGCTTCTGCGCGATGGCGATCTGCGCCGCGGCAGCGTCCACATTCTGGCGCGCGGCGGCCGCCTGAGCCGCGGTGCTGCGCGCTGCCGCCCGCGCCTGGTCGAGCTGCTGCCCGGCCACCGCCGCCGGATCGAGCCGCCGGAGCTGTTCGTACCGCGCGAGGTCGCGCTGCGCCTTCGCGGCGTCGGCGGCGGGCACGCGCGCCTGCGCGGCGGCCTGGTCGCGTTGGGCAATGCTGGCGGCGACTTGCGCGCGCGCCTGATCGAGCTGCGCCTGGGCCTGCTGGGCGTTGGCTTGCGTCTCGCCGAGCTGCGCCTTGGTGCCGTTGGGCTCGATGACCGCGAGCAGCGTTCCCGCCGCGACGTGGCGATTGTCCGCGTCGAGCACTTGCTTGAGCGTGCCGGCCACCTGCGGCGCGATGCGCACCACGTGCGCGTCGATGAAGGCGTCGTCGGTCGATTCGTACTGCCGCGCGTGCAGCCAGTAGAGCACGCTGCCGATGACGATCACCGCCACCACCAGCGCCGTCGCGATCAGGAAACCCGGACGCTTGTACAGCGGCGGCGTGTCGTCGTCTGAAGCCGCAGCGCCGCGCGTTTCGTCGTCGCCGCTGTCGGAGCCGTCCGAAGTCTGGGCGCCTTGCTCCCAGTCGGTATCACGGGCCTCGGCGGTTTGCGCCGATGCGCGGTCGTCCACGTGCGATGCCATCAGCGCGGCTGCTCCTTGGAGTGGGCAAGGCGGTCCAGAATCGCATCCGCGTTGGCCAGAATGGTTGCCTTGACCTCGTCCAGCAGGTCCTGGTCGTCGAGCCCGCATTCGAGCAGGCGCTCGAAGCTGGCCCGCGCGGCGCGAATGGCGATCGCCTGGCTGAACAGCGTCATCGCAACGATCCGGCAGGCGCGCTGATCGCTATGTCCGGTCGCAATGCAGATGAGCTGCGCCATGCGCTGCCACATCCGCCCCATCGGCCCGCGCCACAGGCGCTCGAAGCCTTCGGTCGGGTTCATCTGCTCGCGCACGATGAACAGCGCCTGGTTCTCCGACCGCGCGACCTTGTCGACAAGCCGGGCGAGCATCAGCTTGACCTGCTCGCGCGCGGCGGCGGGATCGCTCTCGTCCACGGGCGGAAGTTCGTCGGTCACCTGCCCCATCTGCTGCGCGATGTGCTCGGCCGCGGCGAGATAAAGCCCTTCCTTGCCGCCGAAGTGATAGGTGATCGATGACATCGCCGTGCCCGCCGCGGCCGCGATCCCGCGCGTCGACGCGCCCTCGAGACCGCTCGCCCCGAACTCCCTGACGGCGATGTCGAGAAGGCGGTTCTGAACCATGGCGGCGGGGCGTTAGTTCAATCGAACGAACAGCGCAAGCGCCGGCGCGCAAGTACCCGCGTGCCGCAGCAAAACGGGCACGGATTGCAGTGCATTGTCTTGAAACCACTGGTCGGGACGAGAGGATTCGAACCTCCGACCCCCACACCCCCAGTGTGATGCGCTACCAGGCTGCGCTACGTCCCGAGCCAGTGGAGGCGCGCCTATAGGTCGGGGCCTGCGCCATGGCAAGCGTGTCGCCGCGCAAGGGTGCAGGGCTGTCGAGTGCCCTTGCCGGGCAATTCTGCTAGTCGCGCCGCGCCCGGCTTCAGGGCGCCGTTTTTCACTGCGATAGGCTGTCACAAGCAAATGCTCGATTTCCTCGCCGCCGCAGCCGCGAACCAGGCGCCGCCCGCCTGGATCAGCTGGCTGCCGATCGTCGGCATGATTGCGATCTTCTGGTTCCTGCTGATCCGCCCGCAGATGCGCCAGCAGAAGGCGCACCGCGCGAAGATCGAAGGGATCAAGAAGGGCGACCAGGTGGTCACCGCCGGCGGGCTCGTCGGCAAGGTGATCAAGGTCGACGACAGCTATGTCGATCTCGAGGTGGGGCAGGGCGTGCGGGTGAAGGCGGTCAAGGCCACGATCGGCGACATCATTCCTCCCGGCGGCGCGGCCGCGGCGAACGACTAGAGAGAGCCGCTCGAAATGCTCGAATTCCCGCGCTGGAAGAAGATCTGGCTCTGGTTCCTGGTGCTCGCGGCGTCGGTCGCCGCGCTGCCGACGATCGCTTCGCTATCGGGCCTGCCGTGGCCTGCCGGGCTGCCGAACCCGAAGGTCAATCTCGGCCTCGACCTCGCCGGCGGCAGCCACATCCTGCTCGAGGCGCAGACGGGCGAGATCGTCGCCCAAAAGCTCGAGACGATGGAAGAGTCGGTCCGCACGGCTATGCGCGACGCGAAGCCCGCGATTCGCATCGGCGACATGTCGACCAAGGGCAATCAGCTAACCTTCATGGTCGAGAGCGCAGCCGACGTCGATCGCGCGCGCGAGCTGCTGCTGCCGCTCATCAACGGCGACGGCATGACGCGCGAGTGGACGCTGTCGGTGGTCGACGAGACCCGGATCGTGCTCACCCCGACCAAGGAAGGGCTCGACAAGGCGCTCGACCAGGCGATGGACAGCGCCAAGGACGTGATCGACCGGCGCATCAACGCGATCGGCACGCTCGAGCCGACGATCATCCGCCAGGGCGACGACCGGATCGTCGTCCAGGCTCCCGGCCAGCAGGACCCGGAAGCGCTCAAGGCGCTGATCGGGCAGACCGCGAAGCTCGAATTCAAGCTGGTCGATCTCACCGCGCTCCCCTCCGATCTGCAGCGCGGCGTCGCGCCGGCAGGCAGCCAGATTTATCCTTACGCCCCGGGTTCGCCGCAAGCGGGGCAGCCGATCGCGGTGCGCCGGCTCGGCGGCATCAAGGGCGATAACCTCGTCAACGCGCAGCAGAGCTTCAATCCGCAGACCAACGAACCGGTGGTGACGATCCAGTTCGATCAGCAGGGCGCCGCCAAGTTCGCCCGGCTGACCACGCAGAACGTCAACAAGCCGTTCGCGATCATCCTCGACAACAAGGTGCTCTCCGCGCCCAACATCAACGAACCGATCCGCGGGGGCACCGCGCAGATCTCGGGCGGGTTTACCGTCGAGTCCGCCAATCAGCTGGCGATTTCGCTGCGTTCGGGCGCGCTGCCGGTCGACCTCAAGGTGATCGAGGAACGCACCGTCGGGCCTGACCTCGGCGCGGATTCGATTCGCAGCGGCCTCATCGCGATGACCATCGG
>JBQCFR010000101.1:0-10502 GCA_051958885.1 Tsuneonella sp. | reverse complement strand
GGTCCTTGTTGAGCCCGTGGCGCACGTTGTCGCCGTCGAGCAGGAAGGTGTGGCGGTTCATCACCGCGAGCCGCTTCTCCACCTCGTTGGCGATGGTCGACTTGCCCGAACCAGAGAGACCGGTGAACCACAGCACCCGCGGGGTCTGGTTCTTCAGCGCGGCGTGGCTCTCGCGGCTGACGTCCGTCGGCTGCCAATGGACGTTCTGGCTACGGCGCAGGCTGAAGTTGAGCATGCCCGCGGCAACGGTGGCGTTGGTCACCTTGTCGATCAGGATGAATCCGCCGAGCGTGCGGTTCTGTTCGTAGGGTTCGAACACAAGCGGCCGGTCGGTGGTCACTTCGGCGACGCCGATCTGGTTGAGCTCGAGCGTCTTGGCAGCGAGATGATCGAGGCTGTTGACGTCGATCTCGTACTTGGGCTGGGCGACGCTGGCGGAGACCGTCTGCGTGGCCAGCTTGAGCCAGTAGCCGCGCCCGACGTGGAGCGCCTCGTCGGCGAGCCAGACGATCGTCGCTTCGAACTGGTCGGCGACCTGCGGCGGATCGTCGGCCACCGCGATGACGTTGCCGCGTGAGCAGTCGATCTCGTCGGCGAGCGTCAGCGTCACCGCCTGCCCGGCGCCCGCCTCGGGCAGGTCGCCATCGAAGGTGACGATCCGCTCGACCGTGCTCGTCTTGCCCGAGGGCAGCACGCGCACCGCGTCGCCTGCATTGACGCGGCCGGTCGCGATCAGGCCGGCGAAACCGCGGAAGTCGAGGTTGGGGCGGTTGACCCACTGCACGGGCATGCGGAACGGCTTGGCGGCGTCCACGGCCGAACGGACCTCGACCGTTTCGAGGTGCTCGATCAGGCTGGGCCCCTCATACCACGGCGTGTTCGCGCTTGGCGCCATGGTGATAGTGTCGCCCTTGAACCCCGAGATCGGGATCGCGGTGAATCTTCCGATACCGATCTCGGCGGCGAACGCGGCGTAGTCCGCGACGATCGCGTCGAACCGCGCCTGGTCGTAACCCACCAGGTCCATCTTGTTCACTGCCAGCACGACGTTGCGGATGCCGATCAGGTGACACAGGTAGCTGTGGCGCCGGGTCTGGACGAGCACGCCCTTGCGCGCGTCGACCAGGATCACCGCCAGATCGGCGGTGCTCGCGCCGGTCACCATGTTGCGCGTGTACTGCTCGTGGCCCGGGCAATCGGCGACAATGAACTTGCGTTTCTCGGTGTTGAAGAAGCGGTAGGCGACATCGATCGTGATGCCCTGCTCGCGCTCGGCGGCGAGGCCGTCGACCAGCAGCGCGAAGTCGATCTCCTGCCCTTGCGTGCCGACCCGCCGGCTGTCGTCCTCGAGCGCCGCGAGCTGGTCCTCGAAGATCATCTTGCTGTCGTAGAGCAGCCGGCCGATCAGCGTGGACTTGCCGTCGTCGACGCTGCCGCAGGTGATGAAGCGCAGCATCGTCTTGTGCTGGTGCTGGTCGAGATAGGCCTCGATGTCCTCGGCGATGAGGGTGTCGGTCTGGTAGATCGGTTCCGAATTCATCTTACCTACCCTCGTCGCCCCGGACTTGATCCGGGGCTAGGCTTTTCTGTCGCGTTGAAGGCAGCCCGACCCCGGCCTTCGCCGGGGTTGACGTTGCGGAACGCTGCGCATTCCGTGGCACGTCAAAAATACCCCTGCTGCTTCTTCACTTCCATCCCCGCGCCGCCCGCGTCCTTGTCGATCGCGCGGCCCTGGCGTTCGGACGTGGTCGTGAGCAGCGTCTCCTGCACCACGTCGGCGAGCGTGGCGGCCTCGCTCTCCACCGCGCCGGTGAGCGGGAAGCAGCCCAGCGTGCGAAAGCGCACCGAGCGCTCGGTGATCTCGGGCCGGTAGCCGAGCACCCGCTCGAGCCGCTCGATGTCGTCTGCCATCAGTAGCAGCCCGTCGTGGACGAAGGTCGGGCGGCGCGCGGCGAAGTAGAGCGGGACGATCTCGATCCTCTCGGCCATGATGTATTGCCAGATATCGAGCTCGGTCCAATTGCTGATCGGGAACACCCGGATGCTCTCGCCCTTGCTCTTGCGCGCGTTGTAGAGGTTCCACAGCTCGGGCCGCTGGTTCTTCGGGTCCCACCCGTGGCTGGCGGTGCGGAAGCTGAAGATGCGCTCCTTGGCCCTGGATTTTTCCTCGTCGCGCCGGGCGCCGCCAAACGCGGCGTCGAAGCCGTACTTGTCGAGCGCCTGCTTGAGCCCTTCGGTCTTCCACATGTCGGTGTGGAGCGGGCCGTGATCGAACGGGTTGATCCCTTGCGCCTCCGCATCCGGGTTGCGGTGGACGAGCAGCTCCATCCCGCTCTCCCGCGCCATCTTGTCGCGCAATTCGTACATCGCCTGGAACTTCCAAGTGGTGTCGACGTGGAGCAGCGGGAAAGGCGGCGGGGCGGGGAAGAACGCCTTGCGCGCGAGGTGCAGCATCACCGCGCTGTCTTTGCCCACCGAATAGAGCATCACCGGCCGCGCCGCCTCGGCCACCACCTCGCGCATGATGTGGATCGCCTCGGCTTCGAGCCGCTGGAGGTGGGTAAGGGGCTGGGGTTCGCTCATTCTCGCCGGTCCGTCGCTTGGCCGCGGCATTGCCACGCCGGCACGCGCGCGGAAACCTGCGCGGGGCAGCTTTTTTGTTGCCGGTGCGAAGGCGGAGCTTGCCGTTGACCGAAGCGCGCAAGGGGCGCTAATGGCCGCGCTGCAGGCGGGTATGATGTAATGGTAGCCTGTCAGCTTCCCATGCTGAACGCGCGGGTTCGATTCCCGCTACCCGCTCCACTCTCAAAGTGACGATCTTGCCAAGCGCCCGGGCGGCCAGCAATGGTGGCGCTTTGCAACGGACTTGCGGGGGCTGCTTGAGCGACGATCCCAGACTCGACCCGAACTACGACGGCACACTGCTCGGGCGGTTCGACGGCGAAGTGCCACCCCGCGCGCCGTGGTTCGCCCAGGCGATCGCGGACGAGCCCGAACGGTCGTTCTTCGAAGTCGATGGCGCGGCAATCGAGCTGCTGACCTGGGGCGAGGTCGGCAGGCCCGGCCTGCTGTTCCTCCACGGCAACGCCGCGCATGCCGACTGGTGGAGCTTCATCGCGCCGCTGTTCGCCGATACCCACCGCTGCGCAGCGATCTCGTGGTCGGGCATGGGCCGCTCCGACTGGCGCGAACATTATGCCATTCCGACCTTTGCGCAGGAGGTGCTCCGCGCGATTGAAGTGGCCGGGCTCGCCGCATCGGGGGAGCCGCCGGTGGTGATCGCGCATTCATTCGGCGGGTTTCCGACGCTCAACGTCGCCAGCTTCCACCCGGAGGCGATCGCGGGTGCGATCCTCGTCGATTCCGCACCGCCGCGCGACGGGGGCGGCCCGCCGCCGCGGCTGGCGCAAGGGCGCAGCATCAACCCGCGCTACGCCTCGCTCGAATCGGCGCTGCGCCGCTTCCGCTTCCTGCCCGAGCAGGATCACGGCCTGCCCGAGATCATCGACTGGATGGCGCGCGGCGCGCTGCACGAGGTGCCCGAGACCGACGAGGCGCCGGGCGGATGGACCTGGCGCTTCGATCCGCAGTTCTGGGCCAAGTTCGAACGCGGCGATCTCGCGGCCAGCCCGAAGGTGCCGGCGGGCGTAATCGTCGGCGGCCAGTCGGCGCTGTTTCCGCCCGGCCGTCTGGAGGAACTGCAGGCGATCATTCCCGATCTGCGGTTCACGACGGTGATCGAGGATGCCTACCACCACATCCTAGTCGATCACCCGCTCGAGCTGGTCGAGGCGATCCGCGAAGGCCTGCCCCTACTGCGATAGCCGTTACTTCGGCGGCATGAGTCCTCGTTCCGCCTCAAGCGCCGGACGGGCGCATCTGCGCCCTTGGCTTCCTCGCATAAGCTCGGGCGCGCGTTCGCGCTTGCGGGATTGTTAGCCGCAATCCCATTGAGGCAAGCTCCCTTTACTTCGGAGGCATTCGGATGCCGCCGTCGAGCCGGAACTGGTGTGCGTTGAGGTAGCCGTTGCGGGCGACCTCGAGCACCAGCGAGGCGAACTCCTCGGGCTCGCCGAGGCGCTTGGGGAAGGGCACGCTGGCGTTGAGCTGCGCCCACACCGCCGGGTTGCGGTCCTTCATGCCCAGCATCAGCGGTGTCGCGAAGATGCCCGGCATGATCGAGTTCACCCGGATGCCGAGGTCCATCAGATCGCGCGCCATAGGCAGCACGAGGCCGTTCACCCCCGCCTTGCAGCTGCCGTAGATGACCTGGCCGATCTGCCCGTCCTGCCCCGCCACGCTGGCAGTGAGGATGATGCAGCCGCGCTCGCCGTCGTCGTTGAGCGGATCGGCGTGCGCCATCCCTTCGGCCGAGAGCGAGGCGACGCGGTAGCTCGCCACCAGCACGCCCTTGGCGCCGAACTCGTAATCCTCGGTCGACAGGCGCTTGTAGCCGCCGGTCTCCTTGTCGTAGCCGAGGGTCTTGCCGCGCCTGCTGGCCATCGCGCAGTGCACGGTGACGCGCTCCTGCCCGTGCGCTTCGCGCGCGGCCTTGAAGCCGGCGACGACCGAGTCCTCGTCCATCACGTCAACATGGTGGAACGTGCCGCCGATCGCCTTCGCGTGCGCCTCGCCTTCGGCATCGTTGATGTCGAAGATCGCAACCTTGAACCCTGCGTCGGACAGCGCCTGCGCGCTCGCCTTGCCGAGGCCCGAGGCCCCGCCTGTCACCACTGCCGCCAGACCTGCTTCGAGTTTCATGCACCTGTCTCCTTCGGCCAGCGCTGTTTCGCGTTTCGCGCCGCCATGCAAGGGCCTTGCTGGCGCGTGCGCCCCTGCGAAGTTAGACAGCGGCGATGGCCTCGTTCCTGTTCGCCTTCGTCGCGGTCATGCTGGTGTCGCTCGGCAGCCGCGACCAGCTATTGATCGCGCGGCTCGCGGAGCGCCTGGGTCGCGGGGCCGGGCTGCTCGCCGCGGGGCTACTCGCCGCATTGCTGTCGGCGGCGGGCATGGCGTGGGCCGGCGACGCCATCGCGCATCTCCTGCCCGCCGATGCGCAGGCGATGCTGGTGGCGATCGCGCTGCTGCTTGCGGCGGGCGAACTCGCGTGGCCCAATCGCGAGCGGCCGCCGGCGGAGCCCACCCGCTCCTTCGCGGCCGTCGCGATCGTCCTGCTCGCTCGCCAGCTCGGCGACGGCGCGCGGTTCCTGGTGTTCGCGCTGGCGGCGGCGACCGCCTCGCCGCTGCTGGCGGGCGCGGGCGGGGCGCTCGGAGGAGCCGCCGCGGTGACCTTGGGATGGTCGCTCGGCGGAGAGCTCGACCGGCGGGTGCCGCTGCGCGCGATTCGGCTCGGCCTCTCCGCGGTCATCGCGATTGTCGCGGTCGGGATCGGCCTCAACGCGCGTGGGATCATCGGCTGATGGGCGCTTGTTAGTTCACCGGCTACGGGTTTTTGCTAAGCGAGTCCGATGACCGTCACGATGATCGAGGATGCCGACGACCACGCGATTGCCGCCTGGGTGGCCGAGCGAATCGAGCGAGCGCTGGCTCCCGGAGGACCCATCGCGATCACCGTGCCGGGCGGATCGACGCCATTTCCGATCCTCGAACCCCTTGCGCGCCTCCCGCTCGACTGGCGCCGGGTCGCGGTGTGGCCGGGAGACGAGCGGGTGGTGCCGGAGGATCATCCGGCGTCGAACGCCGGCCGCATCCGCGCGCTGCTCGATCCGGTGGGTGCCGAGGTGGTCACCCTGACCGTGATGGAGCAGGTGCCACGCTTCGCGCTGGCCTGGCTCGGCATGGGGGCCGATGGGCACGTCGCCTCGCTGTTCCCCAGCAGCGATCCGCGCGCGGACGATCCGCTGTCCATCCGCCGCCTCACGCCCGAGCCGCTCCCGCCCGAGGCGCCGTTCGACCGGGTGAGCCTGACGATCCCGGCGCTCGTCGCCAGCGAGACGCTGATGTTCGTCATCCGCGGCGCGGAGAAACGCGCGCTGTTTCGGGAAGCCGCCGAGGGCCGCAACGATCTCCCGGTCGCGCGCCTGCTCGCGGCGGCGCAAGGTCCTGTGACGTGCTTCACCTGATCCCCGCGCCGCTGCACCGGCTGCTGCTCAAGCTCGCGTACCGCCTGCGTCACCGCTACCGCCAGCTGGCCAGGCCCGACCTCGCGGGCTGCTCGATCATCGCCACCGATCTCGACGGCCGGCTGATGCTGGTGCGGCATCACTATGGCCCGCAGAGCTGGGCGCTGCCCGGTGGCTGGATCAAGCCCGGCGAGGACCCCGCCGATGCGGCCCGGCGCGAGCTGTTCGAGGAGACCGGCTGCACCGCGCGTTCGCTGGCGCTGGTTGAGACGCTCTCGGAGGAAATCTCTGGCTCTCCGCACACCGCCTACGTATTCCACGCCAAGGTCGACGAGTTTCCGCGCCCCGACAACCGCGAGGTGCGCGAGGCGCGGTTTTTTCCCACGCATTCGCTGCCCGAGCCCCTAGGCGCGATCTCGCGCCGGCGGATCGACGCCTGGCGCAAGCGCTAGAGCAGCGACAGCTGCGCCTCGTCACGCGGCGAATCGTCCGCCTTCCCGCCGTCGAGGTTCGACAGCGTCAGGCCCATCAGCCGGATCGGCAGCGGCAAGGGAAGTGCCTCGTCTAGCAGGGCACGCGCCAGGCGGGCGAACTCGGCCTTATCGGCCACTGGGTGCGGCACCGACCGTGCGCGGCTCATGATCTGGAAATCGGTGAACTTCATCTTGAGCGTCACCGTGCGGCCCTTCGCCTGGCTGCGCTCGATCGAGGCCCAAACGATATCGACGATATTGTCGAGCGTCTCGCGCAGCATCGGTCCTGACGAGATGTCCTCGGAAAACGTCCGCTCGCCGCCGACCGACTTGCGCAGGCGATTGGCGCGCACCGGGCGCAGATCGATGCCCCGGGCGGCGCGATAGAGGTAATCGGAAAAGCTGCCGAAGTTCGCGCGCAGGAACGCGATGTCCCTGGCCGCGAGGTCGGCGCCTGTCTCGATCCCCAGTCGCGCCATCTTCTCCGCGCCGCGCGGGCCGACGCCGTGAAACCGGCGGACCGGCAGGCCCTGCACGAAGGCCGCGCCTTCACCCGGCCGAATGACGCAGATTCCGTCGGGCTTGTTCTGATCACTGGCGATCTTGGCGAGGAACTTGTTGTAGCTGATCCCCGCACTCGCGGTCAGGCCGGTCTCGGCGCGGATGCGGCGGCGGATGTCTTCGGCGATGACGGTCGCGCTGCCGATCCCCTTGAGATCGGCCGTGACGTCGAGATAGGCCTCGTCGAGGCTCAGCGGCTCGACATGCGGGGTGTAGTCGCGGAAGATCGCGCGGATCTGCTGACTGACCTGTTTGTAGACCTCGAACCGCGGCCGCACGAACACGAGCTGCGGGCAGAGGCGCTTCGCGGTGATCGACGGCATCGCGCTGCGCACACCGAACTTGCGCGCTTCGTAGCTCGCGGCGGCGACCACCCCCCTGTCCGATCCGCCGCCGACTGCCACCGCCTTGCCGCGCAGCGACGGGTCGTCACGCTGCTCGACGCTGGCGAAGAACGCATCCATGTCGACGTGGATGATCTTGCGCAGACCCTGCGCTTCGCCGTCGCCCTCCTCGCCGCCATCCATCGAGCCTGTCTAAATCCACGGAGCGCTGCGCGCTATAGAGAGACAAAAGCGCTTCCCCTGCTGCGCCGCAACAGGCAAGGGCGCGGCGATGAACGGGGCAATCACCTCCAGCGACGGCAGCGGACGCACACTCGGACGCGGCGAGTTCGTGGCGCTGATGGCGGCCGTGATGAGCCTGGGCGCGCTGGCGATCGACGGCATGCTGCCCGCGCTCGACGAGATCGCCCGCACGTTCGGGGTGACCGATCCCAACGAGCGGCAGCTGGTCGTGGGCGTGTACCTCGTCGCTGGCGGCGTCGGCTGCCTGGTGCCGGGAAGCCTCGCCGACCGGTTCGGACGGCGCCCGGTGCTGTTCGTGGCGCTGGGCTTCTATGTCGCGATGTCGCTGCTGTGCGCGCTGGCGCCCTCGTTCGAGGCGCTGCTGTTCCTGCGCGTGGTCCAGGGACTCGGCACCGCGGGGCTGGGCGTGATACCCTCGGCGGTGATCCGAGACCGCTTCGAAGGCGATGCGATGGCGCGGTTGATGAGCACGATCTTCATCGTCTTCATGGTCGTCCCGGTGCTCGCGCCGAGCGTTGGGCAGGCGGTGCTGCAGTTCGGCAGATGGCCGTGGGTGTTTGTCGCGATGGCGGCGATGGCGGCGGTGGTCGCGACCTGGGCCTGGGCGCGGCTGCCCGAGACGCTCGACCCCGCAGACCGCCAGCCGATCGATCTCAAGACCGTGGCGCACAACCTCCCGCTGACGATCCGCACGCGCGGCGCGGTCGGCTACGTCATCGGCAGCTCGCTCACCTTCGGGGCGATGTTCGGCTACGTGAACAGTGCGCAGCAGCTCGTCGGCGAGCATTTCGGCGCAGGCGAGAACTTCCCGTTGATCTTCGGCGCGACCGCCTCGACGCTGGCGGTGTCGAGCTTCACCAACTCGCGGATCGTCGAGCGCTTCGGCGCGCGGCGGGTGAGCCACACCGCGCTCATCGCGTTCATCGTCATCTCCGCGGCGCAAGTGTGGGCGGCGCTGTACCACGGGCGTTCGCTCGAGCTGTTCGTGCCGCTGATGAGCGCGAACCTTTGCCTGCTCGGGTTCAGGGGTGCGAACTTCGGGTCGATCGCGATGCAGCCGTTCGAGCATTCGGCAGGGGCGGCGAGCAGCGCGCAGTCGTTCATCCGCATGACGCTCGGGGCGGGCGTCGGCATCGCGATCGGCCAGTCCTACGACGGCAGCGCGCGGCCGATCGCGTTCGCGCTGCTGGCGTGCAGCATTGTCAGCCTCGCGCTGGTTCTGTTCAGCGAGCGCGGCAAGCTGTTCACCCGCCCGCGCGACGTGCGCAAGTTTCCCGGAGAGTACGCGGTGCATTGATCCGCTAGGCGGATGCTCCGAGCGCGCGCCACGCCAGCTCCGCGAATTCGCACAGCAGCGGGCGGGTGTCGCGGGGGTCGATGATATCCTCGACGTTGAAGCGCTCGGCGCTGCGGAACGGGCTGGTCACCTTGGCGAGACGCGCGCGGATCGCCTCGAGCTCGGCCGCCGGGTCCTCCGCCGCCTCGATCTCGGACTTGTAGGCGACTTCCAGGCCGCCGGCGATCGGCAGGCTGCCCCAGTCGCCCGAGGGCCAGCAGTAGCGGTACTGGAACGTATCGGCGTTGCTCATCGCGCTGCCGGCGATGCCGTAGGCACGGCGCAGCACGACCGAGGCGAGCGGCACGGTCGCCTTGTAGACCGCGTTCATCGCCTGCACCCCGTAACGGATCGTGCCGGCGATCTCCGCCTCGCGCCCGATCATGAAGCCGGGGTTGTCGACGAGGTGCACGATCGGCAGGCGGAACAGGTCGGCGAGCTTGACCCAGCGCTCGACTTTTTCCGAAGTCTTGGCGTCCCACGACCCGCCGAGAAAGCTCGGGTCGCTGGCGAGCACCATCACGGGCCACCCGTCGAGCCGGGCGAGGGCGGTGATCGCGGCGCGGCCCCACATGCGGCCGATCTCGAACACGGTGCCTTTATCGAAGACCATGTCGAGCGCGCGGCGCATCGAATAGACCTCCTTCTCGCCGCGCGGGACAAGCGAAAGAAGCGCTTCTTCGCGACGCCGAACAGGGTCGGAACACGCCGAACGCCGCGCCGGCTGGCCGACGTATTCGGGCATGAAGGAGAGGAAATGCCGCGCGCGGGCGAAGGCCTCGGCCTCGCTGGCGACTTCGTCGTCAACCACCCCGTTGCGGGTGTGGATCGCGCTGCCGCCGAGCGCCTCCTTGGCTTCCTCGTGGTTGGCCGCGCCGCCCTTCCAGTCGTCGCCGAGCGCATCGACCACTGCCGGACCGGCGGCGAAGATCTGGCTCAGACCTTTGACCATCACCGAGTAGTGGCTCGCCGCGATGCGCGCCGCGCCGAGGCCGGCGGTGGGCCCGAGCGAGAGCGCGACCACCGGCACCGTGTCGAGGTTCTTCACCACCTCGCCCCACATGTGCACCGCGGGGATGTAGGTCGAGCCGATCATCTCGAGCGTCTTGACCGAGCCGCCGCCGCCGGTGCCGTCGATCATCCGCACGATCGGGAGCTTGAGCTCGTGCGCCATCGTCTCGGCTTGTTCCATCTTGCGGCCGATGCCCGCGTCCGCCGCGCCGCCGCGGATGGTGAAGTCGTCCGCCGTGGCAACGACCGGGCGGGCGTTGATGGTTGCCTTGCCGAACAGGAACGGGGCGGGAAGGACACCGGTGAGCTCGCCGTTCTCGTCGTAAGAGCCCTTGCCGGCGATCTTGCCGATCTCTCGGAAACTGCCCGGATCGACCAGCGCCGCGAGCCGCGCGCGCGCGTCCATCTTGCCGCGGCCGTGCTGGCGGGCGACTTTCTCCGCGCCGCCCAT
>JBQCFR010000100.1:0-7180 GCA_051958885.1 Tsuneonella sp. | reverse complement strand
TGGCCACCCAACCCGAGCCGCCGCAGCCCGATACGATCAACCCGGGCGCTCCGGACGAGACCCCGCCGGTCATCGCGCCGCAGCAGGAACCCGGCGGAACGCCGGACGAGATTCAGGCGCCGAGCCCCGACTTCGACCAGCCCGGCGGTAACCCGCTCGAGACTCCTCCGCCGCCTGACTGAGCTTGCGGCCCGCGCAGGCGCGCACTAGGGGCGCGGCCCATGAGCGAAGACACTCCCGCAGCGGCCCCGGCCGCCGACGTTCCGCCCGATCGGCTGTCAGTCCAGCCGCGCAGTCCCTATTTCGACGCCGAGGTGCTGCGCCGCGGCGTCGGCATCCGGTTCAAGGACAGGGTGCGCACCGACATCGAGGAATACTCGATCCCCGAAGGCTGGGTGCGCGTGCAGGCGGGCAAGACGGTCGACCGCAAGGGCCAACCGCTGACGCTCAAGCTCAACGGGCCGGTCGAAGCGTGGTTCGAGGACTTGGGCGAGGACGCGCCGGTCGCGAAAGCCTGATCAGCGGTCGTACCTGGCGATCGCCGCGCCGATCGCATCGCGAGGTGCGGGCCGATCGTTTGCTGCAAGGGTCTGCCGGCGAACGGGCGCCGGCCGATCGAACGAAGCGAAGGCCTTGAGGAAGCGCCGTGACGGTTCGCGTGTGACCGGCTGCGGTGCAACCGCTGCGGGCGCATCGGCTTGCGCCAACACCACGTTTGCGCCGCCGCCGTCCGGCTCGTTGTAGATGAAGCCTTCGACCGGCCAGGCGGTAGTGCCGAGATCCTGCAGCGGGTCGTACCACACGCGCACCTCGCTCCAGTCGTTGTTCGGCGAAACGTCCACCGCCCTGACGCCGCGCTCGATCTGGCCGCGCCGCCCGTCGATCGGCGACCAGTTGGCGTGATCGAGCAGCACGGTGCGACCGTCGATGACCTTCGCCACCGCGGCGACGTGACCGAGCCTCATGCCGCCGTAAGGTGCGAACGCCATGACCGCGCCCACCCGCGGGCGGTGGCCGCGCTTGTAGCGCCCCTCGGCCTGGTCCCACCAGGTCCATGCGTCGCCGTAGATTTGCACGCCAGAGCGCTGGCGCGCGTAGGGCACGCACTGGAGATAGGGCGGCAGCTCGCGCGCCTGCGCGGGGCCACCGCCGTCCGAATCGAACTGCGCCGAATCGGCAGCGGCGGGCGCCGCGCAGGCGAGCGCGAACACTGTGGCGGCGATAGCGATTGGACCCCTCATGGAGGCGAAGCTGCCCTACCGTTGGTTAGGATCGCGTAAACGCCGCATTGTGCCGCCAACCAACCGCAGCTTGCCATTCAGGGCGCGAGCGGCCACCTGCTGTGCCGCCCATGAAGCCCGCCAGCAAACCCCAGGTCATCATCATCGGCCGGCCCAACGTCGGCAAGTCGACGCTGTTCAACCGGCTGGTCGGCAAGAAGCTGGCGCTGGTCGACGACCAGCCCGGCGTGACGCGTGACCGCCGGATGGGCGATGCGGTGATCGCCGGGATGGAGTTCACCATCGTCGATACCGCCGGCTGGGAGGACGAGGATGCCGAGACGCTACCCGGCCGCATGCGCGCGCAGACCGAGGTCAGCCTCGAAGGCGCCGACGCCGCGCTGCTCGTGATCGACGCGCGCGCGGGCCTCACCCCGCTCGACGAGGAGATCGCCCGCTGGCTGCGCAGCCAGACCGTCCCGGTGGTGCCGGTCGCCAACAAGGCCGAAGGGAAGGCGGGCGAATCGGGCGTGCTCGAAGCCTACTCGCTCGGGCTCGGCGAGCCGGTCGCCCTGTCGGCCGAGCACGGCGAGGGCGTCGCCGACCTGTTCGACGCGCTGTGGCCGATCATCGGCGCCAAGGCCGAGCCTGAAGACACCATTGAAGAGAGCGACGAGGACATGCCCGCCGGTCCACTCAAGCTCGCCATCGTCGGCCGGCCCAACGCCGGCAAGTCGACGCTGATCAATCGCCTGCTCGGCGAAGACCGGCTGCTCACCGGGCCGGAAGCCGGGATCACCCGCGACTCAATCGCGGTCGACTGGACCTGGACCACGCCCGATGGCGGGGCGCGCGAGATACGGCTGATCGACACCGCGGGGATGCGCAAGAAGGCGCTGGTGGTCGACAAGCTGGAAAAGCTGTCGGTCGCCGATGCCCGCCGCGCGGTCGATTTCGCCGAAGTCGTCTTGCTGCTGCTCGATGCGACCCGCGGGCTCGAGCACCAGGACCTCAAGATCGCCAGGCACGTCCTCGAGGAAGGGCGCGCGCTGATGATCGCGATCAACAAGTGGGACGTCGCCGGGCAGGAGGAAGGCGGCAACGCCAGCCGGCTGTTCAATGGGATCAAGACGGCGCTCGACGAAGGCCTCGCGCAAGTCCGCGGGCTGCCGGTGTTCGCGGTCAGCGCCAAGACCGGCAAGGGGCTCGACACGATGCTCAACGCGGCGTTCGAAATCCGCGAGGCATGGTCGAAGCGGGTGCCGACCGCCGCGCTCAACCGCTGGTTCGACGACGCGCTCGAAGCCAATCCGCCGCCGGCGCCCAAGGGCAAGCGGATCAAGCTGCGCTACATCACCCAGGCCGGCACGCGCCCGCCCCGCTTCGTGGTGTTCGGGACGCGGCTGGACATGCTGCCCAAGAGCTACGAACGCTACCTGGTGAACGGCATCCGCAAGCAGCTGGGGTTCGACGCGGTACCGGTGCGGGTGGTGCTCAAGAGCCCGAAAAACCCGTTCAAGAGCGACTGATGCTGCACGCCCTCGCCGCAGTCGAGCCGACCCTCGCCGCGGAAATCCTCCAGCGGACCGCGAGCACGCCGCATGTCCAGCAGATCGTGCAGCTCTCGCTCGCCCCGGCATTCCTGCTGGGCGGCATCGGCGCGATCATGAATGTGATGATGAGCCGGCTGATCTGGATCGCCCAGCGCGTCGAACGGATCGAGCGCCGCACCGAGGACGGCCTGGCGGGTGAAAACGAGCTGCGCGAGCTGCCGTGGCTCGGGCGGCGCAAGGAGCATGCGCAGCGCGCGGTGATGTTCAGCACCGCCGCCGCCGCGGTGATCAGCGTGGTGATCGCGCTGCTGTTCGTGAGCTCCTACATCGATCCGCAGATCGGCACGGTGATCGCGGTCGCATGGATCGTAACCATGGCGCTGCTGATCACCGGGCTGGGATTCTTCCTGATGGAGACCCGGCTCGCTGCCAACGGCCCGCGCGAGGATCAGCGGCGCAAGGGAAAAGCCCGCATGTAAGTCAGGCAGCGCCAAAGCCATTCCAGCGGTCCGTAGCGGAAGCGGCCGAGCCACCATTTCGACCAGCCCAGCATCAGCCCCCACATTGCCAGCACAACGAGGTAGAGCCGCGGCCGGTCGAGGCTTCCGAACAGGCCCAGCCCCCAGTTGCCGAACACGAACAGCATCGCCAGCGACGTGCCGATGTAGTTGGAGAACGCCATCCTGCCGGCCGCGGCGGCCCGGCTGCCGAGCCACCCGCTAGCGCGCGGTCCCCACAGCGTGAGCAGAGCGGCGAGGCCGATGACCGCGGGAAGCCGGGTCAAGGATTGCGGCCCGAGGAATGCGAACATCGTGCCGGCGTACGTGAGCCCGTCGGCCATCGTCCACAGCGCCAGCGCCAGCGTCAGCGCGGTGCCGGCGGCGAATCCGATCCAGCCCCAACGCGCCTGTTCGCGGCGATCTATCCGGCCGTCGAACAGGCCGGCGCGGTACAGCGCCATGCCGATCAGCATCAGCGGGATCGTCTCGAGCACAGTGTAGGTGAACAGGTCGATCCAGTTCCAGCGGTGCGCGCCGAGCGCGTGCGCGACATAGTCTGCATAGCTGCCTTGCGTGTTGATCGCGATCTCGCGCGCTTCGTCCGCCCGTGCGCTGGCGAGCGACCCCGCCAGCGGCGAGCGCCCGGGGGCGGCAGTGCGGTCAGCCCACCACAAGTGCCCGAACGTCGCGGTGCTCCACAGGCCGCCGAACAGATAGGCCACGAGGCCGGCGGTGAACTGGTGGACCGGCGGCCACCGCAGCGCGGGCAGCGCGATGAGGCCGCACAGCGCGTAAAGCGTCAGGATGTCCCCGCGCCACAGCAGGTAGAAGTGGAGCAATCCGAACACGAACAGCCAAACCAGGCGGCGCGGCTGGAGCCAGCGCGAGCCGCCGCGGGCGGCGGTGTGCTCGGCGAACAGGACCAAGCCAGCGCCGAACAGCAGCGTGAACAGCCCGCGCATCTTGCCGTCGATGAAAGTGAACTGGAGGACCCATAGCCAGTCCGATACGCGGTCGTGCCCGGTGACGAAGCCGCCCGGCCACATGTAGGCAAGGTACGGCTGACCGAAGCCGACGATGTTCGCGCCGAGAATGCCCATCACCGCGATGCCGCGGGTGAAATCGAGGCTGACGAGCCGCTCGCCCTCGCCGGTGGGCAGCGGCTGGGTCATGTCAAGCGCGGTGGAGTTCACGCCGGGCGGCGCTCAGCGGGTGACGAGGCAGTCGGTACCGCTGGCCTTGAGCGCGCCGCACGCCGCCTGCGCAGCGCCCTCGCTCGCCCAGCCGCCGGCGAGCAGCCGGGTGAGCCGGCCGGCCGGCTGGACCAGCCTGGTCTTGCCCGCGAGCACGCCCTTGCCGCCGATGCGTGCCCACAGCTTGTCGGCGTTGCCGGGCACGGAGAATGCGCCCAACTGAAGCTTCCACGGGCCGCTGGAAGCACTCGCGGCCGGCGGCGGCGGGGTTTGCTCGCGCGTCGAAGCGCGAGGCGGGACCTGGGTCTTCGACGGGGTCGCCGCGGCGATGCGCGGACGCGGCGCGGCGGGAGCAGCGCGCGCGTAATCGGCGCCGGCGGTGGCGGGGCTTTCCGTGCCGGTCGCGCGCATGGCTTCGGCAACGGCAGCCTCGGCCGAGACGACCGACGGCAAGGCGCCTGTGGGCGCGGCTGACGCCGCATCCGCGTTCGGCGCATTGCCGACGACGCGAGGCGCGACCTTCGGCACGGCGGGCGCCATCGCCTCTCCGCCGGCGGTGGCGAGGTCGGCGGCGGCGAACTGGCTCGCGCGCTGGGCATCCGCCTTCTCCTTGAGCTGGGCCGCGAGCGTCTGCGCCTGCTGGCGTTGCTCGAGCGGGATGAAGTCGTCCATCTGCTTGATCGCGGGCGCCGCCTGCGGCAGCCCGGCGGCGTTGGACAGCGTCAGCAGCGCGTAGGCGCGCACCCAGTCCTTGGGCGCGAGGTCGCCGTTGAAATGCGCGATGCCGAGCAGGTACTGCGCGCGCGGATCGCCGCGCTCCGCCGCGGCGATGACATAGGGCATGGCGTCGCGCCGCCGGCCGTCCTGGAACAGCAGCAATCCGTAGTTGTCCGCCGCCTTGAGGTGACCGTGCGCCGCCGCCTTGGCGTAGAGCTCCTCGGCCTGTTTCATGTCGGCCGGTACGCCCCGCCCGAGACGGTAGGCCTGCGCCAGATTGAACTGCGCGTCGGCGTCGCCCTTGGCCGCCGGGCCGCGCCACTCCTTGACCGCCGCCGCGTAATCGCCCCTGCCCCACGCATCGACGCCGGCTTTGACGTCGGCAGCGGCGGGAACGGCGGTAAGCGCCAGGCTGGCACAAACGAGCCCCGTCAGTGCGCGCTTCAGTGTCATCGGCACGATCCCCCGGCCTCTCGATCCGTTAACGAACAGAGCCTGACATAGTGAACGCCTCGTTAGCAAAGGGTTTCTCGCACGGCGCTTTTCAGCCCGGCCGCGGGCAATCCTCGTTAACTGGATATTAGGGGTATGCTGCGAATTCACCGCTGAGGACCGCTGTGGGGCGGTTTTGAACACGACGGATTTTCAGGGGGATCCAGCCTTGCGCGTACTGGCACTGGCATCGCAAAAAGGTGGTTCGGGCAAGACCACGCTCTCGGGGCACCTCGCCGTGCAGGCGCAGCGCGCCGGCGCCGGGCCGGTGGTGCTGATCGACATCGACCCGCAAGGCTCGCTCGCCGACTGGTGGAACGAGCGCGAGGCCGAATACCCCGCGTTCGCGCAGACCACAGTCGCGCGGCTCGCCAGCGATCTCCAGGTGCTGCGCCAGCAGGGTTTCAAGCTGGCGGTGATCGACACCCCGCCGGCGATCACGATGGCGATCCAGTCGGTCATTTCGGTTGCCGTGCTGATCGTCGTGCCGACCCGCCCTAGCCCGCACGATCTGCGCGCGGTCGGCGCCACGGTCGACCTCTGCGAGCGCGCCGGCAAGCCGCTGATCTTCGTGGTCAACGCCGCCACGCCCAAGGCCAAGCTCACCTCCGAAGCGGCCGTCGCGCTCAGCCAGCACGGCACCGTCGCCCCGATCACGCTTCACCACCGCACCGATTTCGCCGCCTCGATGATCGACGGCCGCACTGTGATGGAAGTCGACCCGGAAGGCCGCTCGGCCGCCGAGGTCACCGCGCTGTGGAAGTACATCTACGACCGGCTCGAGCGCAATTTCCGGCGCACCGTGTTCGCCGCACCGAGCGCGGTGGCGCAGAGCCCCACTCCCGGCATGAACCGGCCGCAGGGCGGGTTCGGCCGCCGCGTCGCGCAGTAAGGGGAGCCGGGTCGTGACCGAAGCTTCCTTCGCCTCGCTCAGCCCGACGCTGCTGGCGCGCAAAGGCGGCGCCAAGCCGGCGATGCGGCCGCAGCTTGCCGCGTCGCTGGCGATGAGCGGCCCCGTCGCCGCCGCCAATCTCGACGATCTCGGCTGGAACGACATGGGCGACGAGGACGGCCCTCAGAGTTCGGCCGAAGTTGTCCGGCTCACCGCGCCGCCGCACAGCGCCGAGGCCGACCAGGAGGCACGCGAGAACGATCGCGAGACCGCCGCGCAGCTCGCCCAGGCGCAGGAGCCGCTGGTTCTGCGCCAGCGCGAAGCCCTCGCCGCACGCGTCGCGGAGCCGGAAGTCGCCGCGCCGAAGAAGCGCTCGCCCGTCCGCGCTCGTCGCTCGGCCCTCGACCGCGGCAGCCGCGCCGCCTTCACGCTGCGGCTCGACTCCGAACGTCATTTGAAACTCCGGCTCGCCTGCACCGTGCGAGGCCGCAGCGCGCAGCAACTGGTGACCGAAGCGCTCGATGCGCTGCTCGACGAGATGCCCGACGTGGGCTCGCTCGCCGCGCAGGTCCAGCGCAGCTGACATGATTCGAGGGGGATACGCCATGATCCG
>JBQCFR010000099.1:0-2264 GCA_051958885.1 Tsuneonella sp. | reverse complement strand
CCATGCTTGTGAATCGCCTGGCGCGGGAATCTCGGCGGCGGCGAATCGCGCGCTGGGGCCCGGGTCAGGGGTGCGAGACTATGCCCGGCGCGGGGCGCTCCCAACCCGCCGCCGGGCCGATGGTGGGGATAAGTCCGGCGGAACCGGCGCGGCCCCTCGCGCGCTTGGCTGGTGAAAGGAGACGCCACCATGGGCGAATACGAACCCGCGGACTCGCGCACCGTCACGCAGTCCACCTACACCGCGCCGGGCGAGCCGCCGCGCACCGGCCCGCGCGAGGACGCCGCGCGCCGCCAGGCCGAGCAGGACCAGGCCGAGGAGCGGTCGCAGGACGCCGTCCAGCAGGACATCGCGACCGGCGCGATCGGCCGCCGCGCGGGGCTGGGCACGGCCCCGGTCCCGCCCGGCGATTACCCGTCCGACGTGGCGGACGACTGAGCCCGGCCTCTCGCTGCCCAAGGTTAATTGTGCGGCAATGGAACCGGCATCGCGTTGGCGGATTTCAGCCGCAACGGCCGGAATGGCAGCCACCGTCCGGCCGCGATGAGGGGTTCACGCGACGCTTGGTCCGTCACCCCTTTGCGGGCGAGCGTCCGCACCCTCGGCGCCCCTTCGGTCTATCCGGAGGGGCGCTTTGGCGTTCGGCTGCCGCCTCCGCTGCATCCTTCTCGCGCCTCGTGCGTTGAGCAGGTGACCATTAGCCAAGGAGACCACGATGAGCACGATGACCGACCCCAGCCAGATCCGCGAGCACATGGAAGTGATCGGCGCCGACGGCGCGCACGTGGGCACGGTCGACCATGTCGACGGTGACCGCATCAAGCTGACCAAGAAGGATTCGGGCGCCGAGGTCGAAGGCGGCCAGGGCGCGCACGCGGGGCACCACCACTACATCTCGATCGGCCTCGTCGCCGGCATCGAAGGCGACAAGGTCCGCCTGAGCGCCACCGGCGCGAACGCGGTGCAGTTCGAGGAAGAAGAGGGCTAACACGAAAAGGGCCGGCATCGCGCCGGCCCTTCATTTCATTCCGCTGCCGAAGCGCCGCCTACTGGCATGCCAAGCACTCGTCGTAGTCGGTGGTGGGCAGTTCGTACTTCGCCGCCTCGGGCGTGTTGTCCGCCTCGACTCCGCCGGCGAAACCGGCGCGCTGCACGCTCTTGCTGCGCAGGTAGTAGAGGCTCTTGATGCCCTTTTCCCAAGCCTGGAAGTGGAGCATCGCGAGGTCCCACTTGTCGACGTCGGCGGGGATGAACAGGTTGAGGCTCTGCGCCTGGTCGATGAACGGCGTGCGGTCGGCGGCGAATTCGAGCAGCCAGCGCTGGTCGATCTCGAAGCTGGTCTTGTAGACCGCCTTTTCCTCGGGCGTGAGGAAATCGAGGTGCTGGACCGATCCGCCCTTCTCGAGGATCGAGTTCCACACGTTGGTCGAATCCTTGCTTTTCGAAGCGAGCAGCTTCTCAAGATACGGGTTCTTCACCACGAAGCTGCCCGACAGCGTCTTGTGGGTGTAGATGTTCGCCGGGATCGGCTCGATGCACGCGCTGGTGCCGCCGCAGATGATGCTGATCGAGGCGGTCGGCGCAATCGCCATCTTGCAGCTGAAGCGCTCCATCGCGCCCATGTCGGCGGCATCGGGGCAGGGCCCGCGCTCCTGCGCGAGCACCAGGCTCGCCTCTTCCGCCTTGGCGGCGACGTGCTTGAACATTTTCATGTTCCACACTTTCGCCATCGGGCTTTCGAAGCCGATCCCCTTGCTCTGCAGGAACGAGTGGAAGCCCATCACGCCCATGCCGACGCTGCGCTCGCGCATCGCCGAGTAACGTGCGCGGGCCATCTCTTCGGGCGCGCGGTCGATGTAGTCCTGCAGCACGTTGTCGAGGAAGCGCATGACGTCTTCCACGAACGCCTTGTCGCCTTCCCACTCGTCCCACTTTTCGAGGTTGAGCGAGGACAGGCAGCACACCGCCGTGCGGTCGTTGCCGAGGTGATCGATGCCGGTGGGCAGGGTGATCTCGCTGCACAGGTTCGAAGTCGAGACCTTGAGCCCGAGCTCGCGGTGGTGCGCCGGCATCATCCGGTTCACCGTGTCGGAGAACACGATGTACGGCTCACCCGTGGCCAGCCGCGTTTCGACCAGCTTCTGGAACAGGCTGCGCGCATCCACCGTGGCGCGCACTTCGCCGGTCTTGGGGCTGGTGAGCTTCCACGGCTCGCCCGCGCGCACCGCTTCCATGAAGGCATCGCTGACCAGCACGCCGTGGTG
>JBQCFR010000098.1:0-2229 GCA_051958885.1 Tsuneonella sp. | reverse complement strand
GCGCGCGCGGGCGCACGGCGGCAATCGCGGCGTTCGTGATCCAGTTCGTCGTCAACCTCGCGTGGACGCCGACGTTCTTCGCCGCGCACCAGATCACCGCGGCACTCGGCATCATTGCCGCGCTCGATGTGCTGGTGGTCGTCACCATCGTGCTGTTCTGGCGCGTGCGGCGGCTCGCAGCGGTGCTGCTGCTGCCGTACCTCGCGTGGATCCTGTTCGCGACGCTGCTGACCTACGAGTTTCTCCAGCTCAACCCCGCCGCAGATGGGGCGGTCGGCGCAGGCAGGGCCGAGCAGCGGATCGCAATCTGAGCTTGCCCAAGCCTGGTGCCGGGACCACATAGCCGCGCATGCAGAGCGAAAATCCCCTGATCGCCGACTTCGTCAAGATGGCCAACGCCGCGGCCGGCACCTTCGCCGGCATGACCCGCGAGGCGCGCGATGGCGCGCGGGAGCGGGTCAAGGAAGCGCTCGGCGGGCTCGACTTCGTCAGCCGCGAGGAATTCGACGCGGTGAAGGACATGGCCGCCAAAGCGCGCGAAGAGAACGAGAAGCTCGCCGCGCGCCTGGCCGCGCTCGAGGCGAAGATTGCCGCGCAAGGCTGAGCGCCCAAGCCCTCAAGGAACGACTTTCCTCGCTGCGCCGTTGAGCGGGCGAAAGGCGTTGCTAATCAATGTTTACACAACTCCAAACGCCCGTGCCGCTTCACGTGCTCGGCAAGGGCGACGGGCAGGCGCTCGCGGTGATAGATTACGGTCCCGAGCATGACCTGCTGTGGGTCACGGCGATCGACGCCACCGGGGAGATCTGGTGCGCGCCCAATCCCAAGGTGCGGATGCAAGCGACCTGGTCTCTGGGCCGGGGGAAGAGTGCGGCGGTCGCGGCCTCGAAGGAAGGGCTGGGCACGGTCTGCGCCGATTGCGCGGACGTGCTCGCGGCAACAGACTAGCGCTCGCGCCGCGCCTCGCCGCAAGTGACTCGCCACACGGCCGCCTGCTGTTCGATCGCGGCGAAGGGGGGGAGCTCGGTTCCCGTGAACCACACTTGCGTCCCGCTGTCGTGGAGGCGCGCGAACAGGGCATCGCGGCGGACTGGATCGAGATGCGCGGCGACCTCGTCGAGCAGCAGCACGCCCGGCCGACCGCGCGAGGCGAGCGCGGCGTGAGCGAGGGTGATTGCGATCAGCATCGCCTTCTGCTCGCCGGTCGAGCTTTGCCCCGCGGGCTGCGCCTTGCCGGCCATCGTGACCGCCAGATCGTCGCGATTGGGCCCGACGAGCGTTCGCCCGGCTGCTCGATCGCGTGCGCGGGACTGGCGCAGGCTGGCAGCGAGTTCACCCTCGTCAATGGGACCCCCGGCTTCGTAGGCAAGTTCAGGCCGCGCGAACGGTTCAGCGGGGAGCTGCGCGAGTTCCGCGCTAAGCGCGGCGATTAGTGCCGCGCGGCCCTGCGCGAGCGCCGCGCCGTGCCGGGCGAGCTGGCGCTCCACCCCGTCGAGCCACGCCGGATCGGGCGTCTCCTCCGCAGAGAGCAGCCGGTTGCGCTCGCGCAGCGCGGCTTCGAACCGCGTGGCGTGGTGTGAATGCGTTGGGTCGAGCGCCACCGCAAGACGATCGAGATAGCGCCGCCGCGCGCCGGCGCTATCGGTGAACAACCCATCCATCGCCGGGGTCAGCCAGGCAATCGCGAGCCACTCGCCGAGCGATGCGGCGCTCGCTTGCGCACCGTTGACGCGCACGAGCCGCCGCGAGGGATGCGTGGGCTCGACGTAAGTGCCGAGGCGCACCGGACCGCCCGCGTGAGTGAGCGTTGCGCCGATCGCGAAGCCGCCCGGTCCCTCGGCACCGATCATGTCGGGCAGCGCGGCGCGGCGCAGGCCGCGCCCGGGTGCGAACAGCGAGAGCGCTTCGAGCACGTTGGTCTTGCCCGCGCCGTTTTCGCCGACGAGCAGGTTGAACCGCGCGGCGCCGTCGAGCTCGGTTTCGTGGTGATTGCGGAAGGCCGAGAGCGTGATGCGGTCGAGCGCCATGAGCTGCAGCCGATAGCCTGCGACGCGCAGGACTGTCACTTGCAATCGGGGAAATCCAACAGTTGGTGAAAAATCCCAAACGTGAGCGGTACGTGAACGGGTGGCTTGACCGCGTGATGATGGAAACCGCGGAAATTCGCCATTTTCGCTAATTGGCACGGCGCTTGCGACGTACCTGTCATCCAGCGGGATCGTCCGCCGG
>JBQCFR010000097.1:0-7929 GCA_051958885.1 Tsuneonella sp. | reverse complement strand
GCCAGCCGCACCCCGCGCGCCGAGCGCACGCAGGCGATGGCGCTGATCGCCTCCAGCTTCGGGCTCGGCACGGTGATCGGCCCGGCGCTGGCGCCGCTGCTGGTGTTCCCGCTGACCGGTCTGCCCGGGCCGTTCTTCGCGTTCACGCTGCTGGCTATCGTCGTGCTCGTGGCGCTGCGCGTGTCGCTGCCGAACGACGACCCGATGTTCCCCGCCCGCAGCGAGGTTGTCGGCGCGCCCTACGGCGCAAACACCAATCCGCGGGTGAG
Organism: Tsuneonella sp.; assembly: GCA_051958885.1. Lineage (GTDB taxonomy): Bacteria > Pseudomonadota > Alphaproteobacteria > Sphingomonadales > Sphingomonadaceae > Tsuneonella. The sequence goes on along the minus strand of JBQCFR010000097.1, from coordinate 7,660 downwards.
CGAGGACGAGGACGAGAGCGAGGCGATCGAGGCCGAGCCGATCGAGGGCGAAATTCCCGACCTGTCGTGGCGCGACCCGCGCCTGCGGCCGTGGCTCATTGCCGGGCTCGTCGGCGGGCATGCGCAGGCCGCGTTCCTCGGGATCGTCGGCTTCTTCATCCTCGACCGGCTGGGCCTGCGCGCAACGCCGAACGAGGGCACAGGCCCGATCGGGCTGGTGCTGATGTGCGGCGCGATCGCCACGCTGCTGGCGCAATGGGGGCTGATCCCGCGGCTGACGCTGGGCCCGCGCAGCTCGACGCTGTGGGGCATGGCGCTGTCGATCGTCGGCGTGATCGCCTTCGCCGCCTCGAGCAACCTGCACTCGATCGCGCTCGGGATGGCGATCGCCTCGCTCGGCTTCGGGCTGTTCCGCCCCGGTTATACTGCCGGCTCGTCACTCGCGGTCTCGCGCGCGGAGCAGGGCCAGATCGGCGGCATCATCGCCTCGGTCAACGGCGCGGCCTATGTCGTCGCCGCGCCGATCGGCGTGTGGCTCTACGGCCACCACGCGTGGATCGGGTTTGCGACGATCTGCGTGCTGTGCGCGGTGGTGTTCGTGGTCGGCTGGCGCAGCCTGGAAAGCGACGCGGTGCTCGAGGGCCGGCGCGAGGAGCGATAGGGGGCGCGGTGCGCGCGCGTCCTTCGAGACGCTCGGACTGCGTCCTCGCTCCTCAGGACGAACGGGTTTCTTGAGAGCTCCGTTCGTCCTGAGGAGCCGAAGACGCACGGCTGAGGCGTCTCGAAGGACGTTTTTTATCGCAGTCTACAAAATTTCCTCGACCCGCTCCTGCGGGCGGCAGAGGCGCACGCCCTTCTCGGTTTCCACCAGCGGCCGCTCGATCAGCCGCGAATCCGCCGCCATCGCGTCGAGCACTGTGTCGTCGTCAGCGGAGGGCAGACCGCGTTCCTCGGCGTCGGTGCCGCGCACGCGCAGGCCGTCCTGAGGCGCGATGCCGGCGTCGCGGAAGAGCTGCGCGAGCCTGTCGCGCGTCGGCGGCTGCTTGAGGTATTCGACCACGGTGAGATCGATGCCGGGCTGTTCCTGCAGCCGCGCGAGCGTCTTGCGCGAGGTGCCGCAGTTCGGGTTGTGCCAGATTGTCGCTTTCATCTCTCGTCCTTCGCAGGTGCCATGGCGGGGACCGCTCGGCCGGCGTCCTCGGCGCTGATGCCGGGGGCGGGGGCGGCGCTGATCGTTTCGATCCGCTGCGCGACGCGGCCGGCGCGCTGCACCGCGCGCACCAGCCGGGGATAGACGCCGCAGCGGCACAAGTTAGGGATCGCCGCCTTGACCTGCTCTTCGCTTGGCGCGGGGTTCTTCTGCAGCAGCGCGGCGGCGGCCATCGCGATGCCGGGGGTGCAGAAGCCGCACTGGATCGCCTGCTCGGCGACCAGCGCCTGCTGCACCGGATGGCTCCGGTCGCGGCTCAATCCCTCGATCGTGGTGACGTAGCGGCCTTCCGCGTCCCCCACCGTGATCAGGCAGCTCCGCAGCGCCTCGCCGTCGATGATCACCGTACAGGCGTGGCAGTCACCTACCCCGCAACCGTACTTGGTGCCGGTGAGGTTCGCTGCTTCGCGCAAGGCGTGAAGCAGCGGCATCTGCGGATCGAGGTCGAAGAAGACCGGACGGTCGTTGACCGTCAATCCCGGCATCGCGCGTCAGTGCCTCAGTCGCGCCAGGAACGGTCGACCCGGTCGATCCGACGCTTCCACGCCTCGAAGTCGGCCTTGCCCGGTCCGCCGGGCAGCGCCACCTGGCCGAGATCGCGCTGGTGCACGTCGATGACCTCCTGCGGGACGGTGATCGGGGTGCCCTGGCTCAGCGTCGCGACCTGGATCTCGCAGGCGCGCTGGAACGACCAAGCCTGGATGAACATCTCGGGGATCGTCCGCCCCATGATCACCGGGCCGTGGTTCTTGAGCATCAGGATGCGCTTGTCGCCCAGATTCTGGAGGAGCCGCTCGCCCTCTTCCTCGCGCACCGTCACGCCCTCAAAGTCGTGATAGCCGATCTTGCCCTGGAAATTGCAGGCGTAGAAGTTGATCGGCAGCAGCCCGCCTTCGTGGCACGACACCGCCATGGCCTCGGTCGTGTGCGTGTGGCAGATCGCGTGCGCCCATTCGAGGTGGCGGTGGAAGTAGGCGTGCTGCGTGAAGCCGGCCTTGTTGACCGGGTAGTTGCCCGAGAGGACATTGCCGTCGATGTCGATCTTGACGAGGTTGGAGGCGGTCACCTCGTCGTAGAGCAGGCCGTAGGGGTTGATCAGGAACGCCCCGTCCTCGCCCGGCACCTTGTATGAGATGTGGTTGTAGATCGATTCGGACCAGCCGAGGTGGTCGAAAATACGGTAGCAGGCCGCGAGGTCCATCCGCGCCTGCCATTCGGCGTCGCTGCAGCCGATTTTTGGTCCATGTTGCGGCCCGTCCTGGGGCTTGAGCTGGGTGGCCATCGCGCCTCTCCTTCCAATTGCGTTTGGCCGCCTATCGCACTTTGCCGCGCCTGCGCCAAGCGCGGCGAGAGCGTTCGTCAGCGCGCGCCGAGGTCGCCTTGGCCAATCGTGCCGCTGGCCATCTCGAGCATGCGGTCGAGGCTGCGCTTCGCCTTGAGGCGCAGGCTTTCCTCGATCTCGATCCGCGGTTCGAGATCGCGCAGGCACGCGTAGAGCTTCTCCAGCGTGTTCAGCGCCATGTAGGGGCAGATATTGCAGCTGCAGTTGCCGTCCGCGCCGGGCGCGCCGATGAAGGTCTTGTTCGGCAGCGCCAATTCCATTTGGTGGATGATGTGCGGCTCGGTCGCGACGATCAGCGTGTCGCCGGGGAACGTGCGCGCGAACTGGAGGATGCCGCTGGTCGAGCCCACGTAATCGGCGTGGTCGATGATCGTCGGCGGGCATTCGGGATGCGCGGCGACCGGGGCGCCAGGGTGCTGCGCCTTCAGCTTCATCAGCTCGGTTTCGCTGAACGCCTCGTGCACGATGCACACGCCCGGCCACAGCAGCATCTCGCGCCCGAACTTGCGGGACAGGTAGCCGCCAAGGTGCCGGTCGGGGCCGAAGATGATCTTCTGCTCGGGCGGGATCTGGCTGATGATCGTCTCGGCCGAAGAGCTGGTGACGATCACGTCGGAGAGCGCTTTCACCTCGGTCGAGCAGTTGATGTAGGTCAGCGCGATGTGATCGGGATGCGCCTCGCGGAAGGCCTTGAACTTCTCGGGCGGGCAGGAATCCTCCAGGCTGCACCCGGCGTCCATGTCGGGCAGGACGACGATCTTCTCAGGGGAGAGGATTTTCGCCGTGTCGGCCATGAACTTGACCCCGCAGAACGCGATCACGTCGGCGTCGGTCTCCGCCGCCTTGCGCGAAAGCTCGAGGCTATCGCCGACGAAATCGGCGAGGTCCTGGATCTGCGGCTTCTGGTAGTAATGCGCCAGGATCACCGCATTGCGCTCCTTGCGCAGGCGGTCGATCTCGGCGAGCAGGTCGTCGCCGGCGGGCGGTCTCAGTTCCAAGCTCATCGTACGTCCCGTTTAGCCTCGATGCAGCGCATATAAGCCGCGCGGGGCGCATTGCGAGCGCGATTGCGTCAGGCGGCGACGCGCTCGGTCAGCGCTTGCCAGGCGGGCGTCACGGCGAGAGTCGCGATCAGCAGGTGGGTGAAGATCACCGCCACCCCGCTGGCGATCGTCGCCGGGTGCAGCGCCCCCTGCTTGCGGTCGTGCAGCGCGATCAGCGCGATCACCACGAGTTGCAGGCCGAGCTCGACCCAGTGCGCCGTCGCCCCCAGCAGCGGCATCGGCAGGATGCGGCCGAGCGCCGGCTCGAGGATGATCACCGCCGCGCCGAGCATCAGCCGCCGATGCCAGTCGGTCCGTCCGCGCGCCGCCAGCGCCCACGCGACCATCGCGGCGAACGCCATCGATTCGACCACCACCAGCGCGAAAAAGTAACCGGGCGTGAAGAACGGCGGCACCCCGCCGAGCCGCAGCATCGTCACCACGGTCATGATCGCCAGCACCACGATCAGCGGCACAAGCGCGAGACTGATCAGCCCGAGCTTGCGGTGTAGCGCCAGCGCGCCGCGGGTCGGCAGGCCGGCCTGGACCGAGAACAGCGCGAGCCAGCTCACCATCGCCAGTGCGTGCAGGTGAACGACCGTCGGCACGCGCGCGATATCGACCATCCCGCGCAGCGCGAACTGCGCGAACCCGAATACGATGAACAGCGACAGCCCGATCGCCATGCGCCGATAGAACGTGCGCGATGCGGCCGCAGGACGAGCGAGGGTAGCCATGGAAATCCTCCCATGCGACCCGCGTGCTGCTTACACCGCGGCATGGCCGGCGACAACGTCGCTGGTCGGCTGAAATCGCCTATTGCGCGAAGTGGACGGTCACTTTCGCCTGGTCGTAACCGGCGACGTGCAGCGGCACCGCGAGGTTCTGCTGGACGGCCTGCGTCGCCGCTTGCCGGGCGAGCGACAGGATCTCCGGATTGCGCGCGAATTCGGCCGCGTTCCGTTCCGCCTGCGCCGAATTGTTCTGGCTCAGCGCCGTCGAGGCATCGCGAGTGACGAAGTTGCCTTGCGTGAACACCCGCGCATGCGCCTCGTCGAGGTTCGGCCTGGAGATGTTCAGCGGCGGCAGCGTGACGTCAAGCGTCTGTTCGGCGCTGTTCCAGGTGAAATTCGAGCGCTTCATTCGCGAGAGGTCGAGCCGGTACTCGACCGTCGCGGGCACGATCATCGCCTGCCGGCTCTTGAGCAGGTCGAGCCCGAGCACGCCGCGCGCATCGGTGCTCTCGGCCACCGTTTCGAACCGGCTGGAGAACACCGTGAGCGAGTTCTGCTTCTCGAACGCCATCATCGCGCTGCCCACCGGGTCGCCCTCGGCATGGTGGAAGAACGCCCGCCAGGTGAGCCACGCCACCGCGGCGAGCAGCACGACCACGATCAGCCACGGCGCGCCTTGGACGCGGGCGAGCGGGCGGCTCCGCTCCACCCGGGGGCTGAGTGTGTCTTCGCGCTCGCTCGTCAGATGGTCCGCCATGTCGCTCCCGAACGGGCGACCATGCCGCGCCGTTCCAGATCGATCAGGTGCGCGGTCACGCTCATCTCCGCCGCGCCGGTCAGCCGCGGGTCGAGGTTCTTGTACATCGGGGGGACGAGCGCGGCGGACGAGCGCGGCTCCTCGCCGAGCAGGCGGAGGATCTGGTTCTCGCGCTGGCGGCGGTGGCCGATCATTCCGCGCACGAGCTGGCGCGGCTTCTCCACCGCCGGCCCGTGCGCCGGATAATAGACGCGATCCTCGCGCGCATAGAGGCGCTCGAGACTGGCCATGTAGGCGCTCATGTCGCCGTCAGGCGGCACGATCACGCTGGTCGACCAGCCCATCACGTGATCGCCGGTGAACAGCGCGCCGCTCTCCTCCAGCGCGAAGCACAAATGGTTCGAGGTGTGGCCCGGCGTGTGCACCGCGCGCAGCGTCCAGCCGGTGCCGGTCATCGCCTCGCCGTCCTCCATCACCCGGTCGGGCGCATAGGTGCGGTCGAAGGCGGCGTCTGCGCGCGGGCCGGCGTCGTCGAGCACCAGCGGCGCGCAGCCGACGATCGGCGCGCCGGTGAGCGCGGCGAGCGGCGCGGCGGCGGGCGAGTGGTCGCGGTGGGTGTGCGTGCACATGATCGCCGCGACGCGCGCATCGCCGACCGCGTCGACGATAGATTGGATATGCGCCGGATCGTCAGGCCCCGGATCGATCACCGCGACATCGGAGCCGTTGCCGACGACGTAGGTCTGCGTGCCGGTGTAAGTGTAGGGCGAGGGATTGGGCGCGAGCACGCGGCGCACCAGCGGCTCGACCTGCTCGCTCAATCCGGTGGGCCAGGGCTTGGGCGGACCTTCCATGCCCTTGCATATGGGGGAGCGGCTGGCGCATGTCACCCTCACGGGAGAGACACGCATGCCGGACCAGATCCTCGTCCTCGATTCGGGCACCACATCGACGCGCGCGATCGTGTTCGGGCCCGACGGGAGCGTGCGCAGCGTGGCGCAGCGCGAGCTGACGCAGCATTACCCGCAGCCCGGTTGGGTCGAGCACGACCCGCGCGAAGTCTGGGAGCGGACGCTCGCCTGCGCCCAAGCGGCGATCGGCGAGGCGGGCGGGGCCGAGGCGATCGCCGCGATCGGCATCACCAACCAGCGCGAAACGGTCGTCGCCTGGGACCGCGAGAGCGGCGAGCCGCTCGCCCGCGCGATCGTCTGGCAGGACCGCCGCACCGCCGATTTCTGCGCCGCGCTGATGGAGCAGGGACACGAAGCGGAGGTTCAGCGGCGCACCGGGTTGCTGCTCGATCCCTATTTCTCGGGCACCAAGATGCGCTGGCTGCTCGACAACGAAGGGCAGGTGCGCTCGGCGGCGGAAGGCGGCCGGCTGGCGCTCGGCACGGTCGAGAGCTGGCTGGTGTGGAAGCTCTCGGGCGGCGAGCACGTGACCGACGCCTCGAACGCCAGCCGCACGCTGCTGCTCGCGCTCGATGGCGCGCAGTTCGACGAGGGGCTGTGCGACCTCTTCGGCGTCCCGCGCGCCGCGCTGCCGCGCGTGGTCGACACGCATGGCGCGCTCGCGGAGACCCGGCTGTTCGGCCCGGCGATTCCGATCAGCGGGCTGGTCGGCGACCAGCAGGGCGCGACCGTCGGCCAGGCTTGCCTCACCGCGGGCGAGACCAAGGCGACGTACGGCACCGGCGCCTTCGTGCTTACCAACATGGGCCGCGCGCTGCCGAGGTCCGAGCACCGGCTGCTCGGCACCGTGCTAACTCAGCGCGATGGAGTGCGCCGCTATGCGCTGGAAGGATCGGTGTTCGTCGCCGGCAGCCTCGTCCAGTGGCTGCGCGATTCGCTCGGCCTGATCGGCGGCGCGGCGGAGACCGAAGCGCTCGCGCGCTCGGTGGACTCGAGCGGCGAGGTGACGATCGTGCCGGCGCTGTCGGGGCTCGGAGCGCCGCACTGGCAGCCGCACGCGCGCGGGGTGATCTCGGGGCTGAGCTTCGCGACCGGCAAGGCGCAGCTCGCGCGCGCCGCGCTCGAGGCGATGGCGCACCAGACGCACGATCTCGCCACCGCGTTCGCCGCCGACGGCGCGCCGTGGTGCACCTTGCGGATCGACGGCGGGATGAGCGCGAACGATTGGATGGCGCAGGACCTCGCCGACATGCTCGGCCTCACGGTCGAGCGGCCCGACCTGGTTGAAACCACCGCGCTCGGCGCGGCGATGCTGGCGGCGGTCGGCGCAGGGCTCCAGCCCGATTTGCCCATCGCGGCCAAGGCGATGCGCGGCAGCGTGCGGTGCTTCGAGCCATCAATGGCGAATGGTGTGCGGCAGGACCGTCTCACCCGCTGGCGGAAGGCCCTGGCGGCGGCCTAGAAACCAAAATTTCGACCACCGTCCCGTTCCTGTCGAGCGAAATCGAGACACAGGTGGCAGCGGCAGCGTGTCTCGACTGCCGCCGTCGGCCACCCCGAGAAACCAACCGAGGTGGAAAACATACCTGTATTATGCCGGTGACCCGTCCCCCCACCCCCGCTCGAGCCGCTCGCGCACCATCAGCACCGCGGCGCGGCGCAA
>JBQCFR010000096.1:0-2742 GCA_051958885.1 Tsuneonella sp. | reverse complement strand
ATCCGGCCGAGCAGGTTGGACAGCATCCGGCCGGTCAGCTTCGGGTACCAGTAAGTGATCGCGCCGAGCAGCGGGAAGACCGATCCGCCGATCAGGACGTAATGGAAATGGGCGACGATGAAATAAGTGTCGTGAAGCTGGAGATCGAGCGGAACGGCGGCGATGATCACGCCCGACAGGCCGCCGATGACGAAGGTGAAGAAGAAAGCGATGACATAGAGCAGCGGGACTTCGAACTTCGGCCGGCCCTGCCAGATGGTCGCGATCCAGCAGAAGATCTGCAGGCCGTTCGGGATCGATACCGCGATGCTGGCCGCCGTGTAGAAGCTGTAGCCGACGCGCGGCAGGCCGGTCGCGAACATGTGATGGACCCACAGGCCGAACGCCAGGATTCCCGTCGCGACCAGCGACAGCACGACGATCGGATAAGCGAACATCGACCGGCGCGAGAAGGTCGTGACAATCTCGCTGATGAAGCCCGTCGCCGGAAGAAAGATGATGTAGACTTCCGGGTGGCCGAAAAACCAGAACATGTGCTGCCACAACAGGGCATCGCCATGCTCCGCGGGATTGAAGAACTGGGTGCCGACCAGCCGGTCCGAAAGCAAGAGCGCTGAATCGAGCGCGACCGCGGGCATCGAGAAGATCACCATCACCGACGTGACCAGGGTGGCCCAGACGAACAACGGCATCCGCGCCAGAGTCATGCCCGGCGCCCGCTGCTTGAGGATCGTCGCGGTCAGCGTCACCGCGACCGCAAGCGCCGCGACCTCGGTGAAGGTGACGGTCTGCGCCCAGACGTCCGAACGTTTGCCGATCCCATATTCGGGGCCGGACAAGGGAACATAGTTGAACCAGCCGTTGTCAGGACCGAACCCGAGGAAGTGGCAGCCCCAAAGGAACAGCCCGCCGCCGAGATACATGTAGTAACTGAACGCGGTGAGGCGGGGGAACGCCATGTTGCGCGTCCCGACCATCAGCGGGGTGAGATAGATCTGAATGCCCTGCATCACCGGGACGGCGAACAGGAACATCATCGTCGTCCCGTGCATCGTGAAGCTCGTGTTGTAGAGCTCCGCACTCATCAGATTGTTGTCGGGAACCATGAGCTGGAGGCGCATGTGGAGCGCCATCAGGCCGGCTATTGCCAGGAACATCAGGGCGGTGACGATGTACCGCGCGCCGATTTCCTTGTGGTCGACGCTGGCCAGCCAGCCGATCAGCCCGCGCGGCCGCGACCAAGTCCGCTCGAGCGCGGAGTCGAGCTTTCCGCCGGTCAGCTTCGGGCCGTCGCGAAGCACCCGCGCCGTCACTTGAGCACCTCAAGATAGGCGACGATCGCGTGCAGGTCGCCGGGCTCCAGCCCGATCGTGGGCATGTGGGTGCCCGGCTTTTGCGACTGCGGATCGGCGACCCAGCCGTAGAGATTGCCGGTGTTCATCGGCAGAGTCCCGGCGCCGATGCTCCGGCGGCTTGCGAAATGGGTGAGATCCGGTCCGACGGTCCCGCCGGCGGGCGTTCCCGTGATCGTGTGGCAGGCGCTGCATTCGCGCGTGGTGACGTAGCGGTAGCCGGCGAGCTGAAGCGGAGTCGTGGGAGCGAAAGCGACGCGCTGCTGGGCCGCGACCCAGCGCTCGAAATCCGCCTTGCTCTCGACGGTGACGTCGAGCGCCATGTGGGCGTGCTGGATCCCGCAGAATTCGGCGCATTGCCCGCGATAGGTCCCGATCTTTCGGGGAAGCAGCTGAATGTCGGTGACCCGGCCGGGGATGAGGTCCTGCTTGCCGGCGAGATTGGGGATCCAGAGGCTGTGGATCACGTCGTTCGCCTGAAGCGTGATCTCCGCGGGGACGCCGACCGGGAGGTGGATCTCGTTGGCGGTCCGGATCATCTTCGAGGCGTCGGGCGTGGTATATTCGACGTCCCACCACCATTGGTTCGCGGTCACCTTGAGCGTCAGCCCGGGGTTCGCGGCGACCGACGCGTTCGATCGGTCGGTGAAGAAGCTGGCGATGGTAAGCGCGGTGAGCCCGACCAGGATCAACGCCGTCCAGCCGATGAGGGCGATCCAGAACGCAGGCGCGCTTTCGTGATGGCGGCCGGCCTCGACAACCATCTCCCCTTCGGAGCTTCGGCCGCGCCACATGCCGATGAGCAAGGCGCCGACGACGAGCAGGTACATGACCGTGCAGACGACCAGGAAGACGGCGAAAAGGGTGAGGAAATTGCTGCTTTCGAGAGCGTCGCCGCCAAGCGCCGTCTGAAAGCCGGAGGCCGTCACTGCGCGGAGTCCGCCTGCGTCACCGGCTTGCGAACGGTCTCGCTCTGCGGCGGAGAGTTGGTCATCGTGTCGGCGCGCGCGCTCACCGAATCCTTGGGTTCCTGCCCGGACAATGTCCGGACGTAGGCGGCGAGCTGCCAGATCTGCTGGTTGGTGAGCTTGCCCTTCCAGGCGGGCATTCCGTTCGGCCGGCCATCCGCGATCGAGGCGGCGATCTGGTCGATCCGTCCGCCGTAGCGCCACTTGCCGTCCATCAGGGCCGGGCCCATCCCGCCGCCGCCATGGCTGTGGCAACCGACGCAGTTCATCCAGGTGAACAGCTGCTGCCCCTGAGCGATCGCGTAGGAATTGCCGGCGTAGGCGGCCGCGCGCGGGTCGAGCGCCGGAGGAGCCTCGCCACCCGGGAAGATGGTGTCGGGGCTGGACGCGATCGGAACCGTTTCGCCGAGCGGATTGCCGCG
>JBQCFR010000095.1:0-6516 GCA_051958885.1 Tsuneonella sp. | reverse complement strand
TCGTGCTCGCCGCGGCGGCCCTCGCGGCCTGCTCTGGGGGCGATGAGAACAAGGGGCGCGAGACCGTCGGCGTCGGGCCCGGCCCGCTCGCCGAGATCAACGCGCAGCCGATCAAGGCCTCGAGCGGCGAAGCGGCGCTGACCCCGCTCTCGCCCGACGGCGGCAAGAGCATCGGCCTGGCGCAGGGCGGCTGCCGCTACGCCTACCAGGGCCGCACGCTGCTCATCGCGGGCGGCGGCAAGGCGGTGGTGGTGCTCGATGGCTCTACGGTTATGCTCAAGGCCGACGCGGCGAACGATACCGCATTCGCCGGGCAGGACGTAACCGTCGCGGTGAACCGCGCCGAAGGCTCGGGCGAACAGGTGAGCGGCGGCCAGCAGTGGCCGGCCGACCTCGTGCTAGGCGGCGCGCACGGGGCGGCGACCTTCTCGCCCGGAACCTGGACCTGCAGCTCATGACGATGCAACTCGAGCTCTCGCCGACCACCGGCGACGAGGTGATCACCAACTACACGATCAACTTCGGGCCCCAGCACCCCGCGGCGCACGGCGTGCTGCGCATGGTGATGGAGCTCGACGGCGAGATCATCGAGCGGATCGATCCGCACGTCGGGCTGCTCCACCGCGGCACCGAGAAGCTGATCGAGTACAAGACCTACCTCCAGGCGCTGCCGTACTTCGACCGGCTCGATTACTGCAGCCCGATGTGCATGGAGCATACCTGGGTCCTCGCGATCGAGAAGCTGCTCAACCTCGAGGTGCCGCTGCGCGGCCAGTACCTGCGGGTGCTGTTCGCCGAGCTGACGCGGATCAAGAACCACCTGCTCAACCTCGGCAGTCACGCGATGGACGTGGGCGCGATGACTACCAACCTGTGGCTGTTCGAGCTGCGCGAAGACTGCATGAACTTCTACGAGCGGGCGAGCGGCGCGCGCATGCACGCGGCGTGGTTCCGCCCCGGCGGCGTGCACGAGGACGTGCCGCTCAAGCTGCTGACCGACATCGGCGACTGGGTCGACACCCGCCTGCCGCGATTGTTCGAGGACGCGCTCGCGCTGGTCGTCGACAACCGCATCTTCAAGCAGCGCAACGTGGACATCGCGACGGTCAGCAAGCAGGACGCGGTCGCCTGGGGCTTCTCCGGCCCGATGATCCGCGCCAGCGGCATCCCGTGGGACCTCCGCAAGAGCCAGCCTTACGACGTCTACGAGCGGATGGACTTCGAGATTCCGGTGGGCACCAACGGCGACTGCTACGACCGGTTCATGGTCCGCTGCGAGGAAGTCCGCCAGTCCGCGCGGATCATCAAGCAGTGCCTTGCCGAAATGCCCGAAGGCCCGGTGCAGAGCACCGACCGCAAGATCGCCCCGCCCAAGCGCGGCGAGATGAAGCAGTCGATGGAAGCGCTGATTCACCACTTCAAGCTCTACACCGAAGGCGTCCACGTGCCGGCGGGCGAAGTCTACGTCGCCACCGAGAGCCCCACGGGCGAGGTCGGCGGGTCCCTCGTCAGGGACGGAAGCAACAAGCCGTCGCGGGCGAAGATCCGCCCCACTGCGTTCAGCCACTTGCAGGCGATGGACTTCATGTCCAAGGGCCACATGCTCCCCGATGCCACCGCGATCCTCGGCGCCATCGACGTCGTGTTCGGCGAGTGCGACCGGTGAGCGCGCAGACCCTCATAAGAGCGGCCGCGCGACGGCCGGAAGACCAGGAGAGGTCCCATCAACGCCCAACCCGGGGGGGTCTGGCCCATGAAAATTTCTGAGATGAATCAACTGTCCGTCCTGTCCTGCAGCACCGGGCTGGCGCTCGCCGCGATTTTCTTCGTGGTGCTCGGCTTCGGCGAAGCAATTCCCGACTGGCTGCCGATGGCGGTGGCGGCAATCGGCGGGTTCGAGCTGTTCATCTACGCCCAGCAGCTCGCCAAGCGGCGCCGGAATCGCAATGGCTGAACGCGCGCCTGCGCCCGACACGCCCGAGCTGCGCGAGCGGTGGGGCGCGTTCGCCTTCACCCCGGCTTGGGAAAGCCGGGCGAAGGAGGCGATCGCGCGGTATCCCGAAGGACGCCAGCGCTCGGCGGTGATGCCGCTGCTCGACTACGCGCAGCGGCAAGTGGGCGAGGAGACCGGCACGCAAGGGTGGCTGCCGATCCCGGTGATCGAGTACGTCGCGCGCTATCTCGCCATGCCGGTGATCCGGGTGCTCGAGGTCGCCTCGTTCTACACGATGTTCAACCTCGTGCCGGTCGGCCGCTTTCACGTCCAGGTGTGCGGGACGACGCCGTGCATGCTGCGCGGATCGGACGATATCCTGGCGGCGTGCAGGAACCGCGGGATGGTCAAGGGCCACACCACGCCCGACGGGCTGTGGACGCTGACCGAAGTCGAATGCCTTGGCAATTGCGCGACCGCGCCAATGGTCCAGATCAACGACGCCAACTACGAGGACCTGACGCCCGAGCGCCTCGACGCGGTGCTCGATGCGCTCGCCGCTGGGCAGCACCCGAAGGAGGGTACGCAGGAGCCGGGCCGCCACACCAGCGAACCGAGCGGCGGGCCGACGACGCTCAAGGCGATGGTCAGCGAGAACCACGACTACCGGGGGGAATGGTGATGAGCATCGTCACCATCATCATCGCGCTCGTGGTGATCTTCATCGCGTGGAAGGTGCTCACCGGCGTGCTCAAGATCGGCGCGATCCTCGCGATCGTGGTCGTCGCCGCTTTCCTGCTTTCGCGGGGAGGACTCGGATGACCAGCAACGTCGAAAACCTGATCCTCGAGCGTCTGAAGCGGATGGATGACAGGCTCCTCAACATCGAGGCCGATGTCAGCGACGTTAAGACGCGCATTGCGGCTATCGAGGAGCATGTCAGCGGCTTGTTCATCGCGGTGAGCGGCGTGAACACGCGCATCGACCGGATGGACGAGCGCCTCAAGCGCGTCGAGCGTCGGCTCGAATTGACGGAGCTCAAGTAGTGCTCGCCGACAAGGACCGCATCTTCACCAACCTCTACGGGTTCCAGGACTGGGGCCTGAAGGCGGCCGAGGCGCGCGGCGACTGGGACGACACCAAGGCGCTGATCGCGCGCGGGCAGGACGCGATCATCGACGAGATCAAGGCCAGCGGGCTGCGCGGCCGCGGCGGTGCGGGCTTCCCGACCGGCATGAAGTGGTCGTTCATGCCCAAGGAGAGCAAGGACGGCCGGCCGAGCTTCCTGGTCATCAACGCCGACGAGTCCGAGCCGGGCAGCTGCAAGGACCGCGAAATCATCCGCCACGATCCGCACAAGCTGCTCGAAGGCGCGCTGGTCGCCGGCTTCGCGATGCGTGCGCGGGCGGCCTACATCTACATCCGCGGCGAATATATCCGCGAGGCCGAGGTGCTCTTCAAGGCCGTGGCTCAGGCGTACGACGCCGGGCTGCTGGGCAAGAACGCCGCCGGGTCGGGCTACGACTTCGATGTCTTCGTCCACCGCGGCGCGGGCGCCTACATCTGCGGCGAAGAGACCGCGATGCTCGAAAGCCTCGAGGGCAAGAAGGGCCAGCCGCGGCTCAAGCCGCCGTTCCCGGCGGGCGCGGGGCTCTACGGCTGCCCGACGACGGTCAACAACGTCGAGAGCATTGCGGTCGTGCCGACGATCCTGCGGCGCGGGGCTAGCTGGTTCGCGAGCTTCGGGCGCGACAACAACAAGGGCACCAAGCTGTTCCAGATCTCCGGCCACGTCGAGAAGCCGTGCGTGGTCGAGGAAGCGATGAGCATTCCCTTCCGCGAGTTGATCGAGGCGCACTGCGGCGGGATCACCGGCGGGTGGGACAACCTGCTCGCGGTGATCCCCGGCGGTTCGTCGGTGCCGCTAGTGCCCGCGGCCCAGATCATGGACTGCCCGATGGATTTCGACGGGCTCAAGGATGTCGGCTCGGGCCTTGGCACCGCGGCGGTGATCGTGATGGACAGGTCCACCGACATCGTCCGCGCGATCAGCCGGATCAGCTATTTCTACAAGCACGAGAGCTGCGGCCAGTGCACCCCCTGCCGCGAAGGCACCGGGTGGATGTGGCGCGTGATGGAGCGGCTGCGGCGCGGAGATGCGCTGGTCGAGGAAATCGACATGCTGCAGGAAGTCACCAAGCAGGTCGAAGGGCACACCATCTGCGCGCTCGGCGACGCGGCCGCCTGGCCAATCCAGGGCCTCATCCGCCACTTCCGCCCCGAACTCGAACGCCGCATCGCCGAGGCGGGCAACATGGCGGAGGCGGCGGAGTGACCGACGACCGCGCAGACCTGATGCTCGAGATTCTAAAGCAAATCCAAGTCGATGTGACTTCGGTAAAGCGCGAGATCACGTTGCAGGCCATTCGCATGACGGCGATCGAGGAGCACCAACGCGCATTGATGACCTCGGCCCACGGCATCTATTCCGAAATCAGCGAGCTGAAGGCGCGGGTTGATCGCATCGAACAGCGGATCGGCTTGCAGGATACAGAGCACTGACATGCCTAAAGTCACCGTAGACGGCGAACAGATCGAGGTGCCCGACGGCGCCACCGTGCTGCAGGCATGCGAGCTTGCCGGCAAGGAGATCCCGCGCTTCTGCTATCACGAGCGCCTCAGCATCGCGGGCAACTGTCGGATGTGCCTGGTCGAGGTGAAGCCTGGGCCGCCCAAGCCCCAGGCGAGTTGTGCGCTGCCCGCCGCCGAGAACCAGGAAATCCGCACCGACAGCGAGATGGTCAAGAAGGCGCGCGAAGGGGTGATGGAGTTCCTGCTCATCAACCATCCGCTCGACTGCCCGATCTGCGACCAGGGCGGCGAATGCGACTTGCAGGACCAGAGCCTGATGTATGGCCGCGGCGCCTCGCGCTACTACGAGAACAAGCGCGCGGTGACCGAGAAGTACATGGGCCCGCTGATCAAAACGATCATGACCCGGTGCATCCACTGCACCCGCTGCGTGCGCTTCTCCGAGGAGATCGCCGGCGTGGACGAGATCGGCGCGCTCTATCGCGGCGAGGACATGCAGATCACGACTTACCTCGAGGAAGCGGCCAAGCACGAGCTCTCCGCCAACGTTATCGACCTGTGCCCGGTCGGCGCGCTGACCAGCCGGCCCTATGCCTACGAGGCGAGGCCGTGGGAGCTCCGGAAGACGCTGAGCATTGACGTGTCCGACGCGGTCGGCGCGAACATCCGGCTCGACAGCCGCGGGCGCGAGGTCATGCGCGCGCTGCCGCGGATCAACGACGACGTCAACGAGGAGTGGCTCAGCGATAAGGGCCGCTACATGGTCGACGGGCTCACTCGCCGGCGGCTCGACAAAGTGTGGATCAGGAAGAACGGCAAGCTCGCGGCGGCGAGCTGGGAGGACGCCTTCCAGCTTATCGCCAAGGCGAAGCCCGGTGCGAGCATCGCGGCGATCGCCGGCGACATGGTCGATTGCGAAACGATGTTCGCCGCCAAGAAGCTGCTGGGTGCGCTGGGCTCGACACTGCTCGAGGGTCGCCAGACCGGGATGGACTATCCCACCGACAACCTCGCCGCGGTGGCGTTCAACTCGACCTTCGCGGGAATCGAGACCGCCGATGCGATCCTGATCGTCGGCAGCCATGTGCGCTGGGAAGCGCCGCTGGTGAACGTGCGGCTGCGCAAGGCGGTCAAGCGCGGGGCGAAGGTGTTCGTGGTCGGGCCGGTGTGGGACACCACTTATCCGGCCGAGTTCCTGGGTGACGACGCGGGTGTGCTCCACGATCTGCCGGGGCACGTGACCGAGGCCTTCGAAAAGGCCGAGCGGCCGGCGGTGATCGTCGGCGGCGGCGGGGTCGTCGCGGGGGCTCTGCAACCTGCGCTGGCGCTGGCGCAAGGGTGGGCTCGCGCGGATTGGAACGGATTCAACGTGCTGCACTTCTCCGCGGCGCGGATGGGCGGGCTGATGCTCGGGTTCGCGCAGAAGGGCGGCATCGCCGATATCGCAAACGCCGAGCCGAAGGTCGTACTCGCGCTGGGCGCGGACGAGGTCGACTGGTCGCGCTTCGGCAAGAGCCTGAAGGTCTACATCGGCCACCACGGCGACAAGGGCGCGCATGCGGCCGACATAATCCTGCCGGGCGCTGCGTTCAGCGAGAAGGACGGCACGTACGTCAACACCGAGGGGCGGGTGCAGTTCGCCGAGAAAGCGGTGTTCGCGCCCGGCGACGCGCGCGAGGACTGGACGATCCTGCGCGCGCTGGCGGATGCGCTGAGCGTCACCGTCGGGTTCGACAGCTTCGCCGAGCTGCAGGCGGCGATGGTGGCCGAAGTGCCGGCGCTCGGGGTCGAGGGGCTCGCCGACTACGGCAAGCTGCCCAAGGCCAAGGCGACCAAGGCGAAGGGCCGGATCAGCTATCCGATCAAGGACTTCTACCTCACCAACCCGATCGCGCGGGCGAGCGTGGTGATGCAGCGCTGCTCGGCCGAGCTGCTCCACGGTGAAGAGCTCGCGGAGGCCGCGGAATGACCGAGACCTTCCAATCCTGGGG
>JBQCFR010000094.1:0-8042 GCA_051958885.1 Tsuneonella sp. | reverse complement strand
CGAAGGCTCGAGCCCGCGCTTGCCGAGGATCTGCCACAGCGCGGCGAAGATCGGCCCGAGGATCACGATGTAGATCGGGTTGATCGACTGGAACAGGCTCGTCGGCACCCCGCCGCGATCGACGAAACGGTCGGTGTAAAGGTTGAGGCTGCCGCCCGCCTGCTCGAACCGGCCCCAGAACAGCGGATTGAGCGCGATCAGGAACAGCATCGCGAACATGCGTGCGCGCGGTTCCTTGGGCATCTTGAACGCCTCGAACAGCACGTAGCCGAGCATCGCGAGGCCGCTGATGATCAGCAGCGTCTGGATCACGTCCTGGTACTGAATCAGCCCCCAGATCACCACAACTCCGACGAGGCCGACGCCGTAGAGCAGCATCTCGCGGCTCGAGGCGAGCGGCGCGGGCGCCTCGCCGCGGCCGCGCAGCGCGGGCTTGCCCAGCACGAAGATAATCAGGCCGATGATCATCCCGATCCCCGCAAGGCCGAAGCCGTAGGCCCAGCCGATCGTCTCGCCGAGATAGCCCACGAGCAGCGTGCCGAGCGCCGCGCCGACGTTCACGCCCATGTAGAAGATCGTGTAGGCCGCGTCGCGACGGGTGTCCTTGAGGTTGTAGAGCTGGCCGACGATCACCGAGATGTTGGCCTTGAGGAAGCCCGAGCCGACGATGATGAAGGCGAGCGCGGCCCAGAACACGTTGATCACCGGGTCGGCCTGGCCGCCGCTACCCTCGACCGCCATCAGGCCGTGGCCGAGCGCGAGCAGGATGCCGCCGAACAGCACCGCCTTGCGCTGGCCCAGCCAGCGGTCGGCGAGCACCCCGCCGAGCACCGGCGTGATGTAAACCAGCGCGCCGTACGCGCCGTAGATCAGCGTCGCCTTGCTGTCGTCGAACAGCCAGTGCTTGGTGAGATAGAGCACCAGCAGCGCGCGCATGCCGTAGTAGGAGAACCGCTCCCACATCTCGGCGTAGAACAGCACGAACAGACCGCGCGGGTGGCCGACGACCTCTTCGCTGCGGCGGGTGGCGATCAGGCCTCCGGCGGCGAGGACGGCGAACAGCGCGATGGCCGCGATCGCCGCGATCCAGTCGCCTTCGTTCCACAGCGCGACGTCTTTCATGCAAACCCTTCCGAGACTTATCTTCACGGCTCTGCGGCCGGTAAACCGCGCACCCTAGCGGCTCGGGCGCGCATGTGAAGCGGTTAGTTGCCGATGAAACCTGGCTACGCGGAAGGGCGCTCGCTTGACGCGCGGCGCTGTATTATGGCACTGATGCACCTTCGGCGAAGGACCAGCGATGACTCAGCAGAGCCGCCCCGTGTATCTCAAGCTGCGCGATCTGATCGCGGCGGCGATCATCGAAGGGCGCTACGGTGAAGGTCACATGCTCCCCTCGGTCCGGGCGTTCGCGGCGGAGCAGGGCGCCAACCCGCTCACCGTGGCGAAAGCCTACCAGCAGTTCCAGGCCGACGGGCTGGTCGAGGTGCGGCGCGGAGTCGGCATGTATGTCGTTGCGGGAGCCGCCGAGAAGCTGCGGCGCGCGGAGCGGGAGCGGTTCGTCAGCGAAGAGTGGCCCGAGATCCGGGCGCAGATCGAGCGGTTGGGGATCGATCCGGCGGATCTGCTCGCCGGGCAAGCGGTCTGAGCGCCCGTTATCGCGGACGAATTGCGGGCGTTCTTAACAAAACCCAGTGTTGATGCATTGCCTCGCGCGCGCTCCTCTGCCACTTACGCAGCATGGGGCAGTGAGCCGCGGCTGAAGCCAGTTTGCTGTTGTAGGGATCGGGTCACTTGGCTGTCGGCGCGCGGCGCGGGCAGGGAGAATACGGACATGATCAGGTCGGAACTGCTGCACGCGATCGCGAAAGAGAATCCCGAGCTGCGCGCCGAAGAGGTCGAGCAGGTGGTCGACATCTTCTTCGAGGAAATCGCCGCGCGGCTGGCCGAGGGCGGACGGGTCGAACTCCGCGGCTTCGGCGCGTTCTCGACGCGGGAGCGCCAGGCGCGCAAGGGGCGTAACCCGCGCACCGGCGAAGCAGTCGATGTTCCCGCCAAGCGCGTCCCCTACTTCAAGCCCGGCAAGGAAATGCGGCGCACGCTGAACGCCGATTGAGCGCCTGCCGTACGCGCGGGGCTCGGCGGAAATTGCTCCGCGCGGCCCCACTCGCTAATGCGACGCACACGCGTGCGGGCGTGGCGGAATGGTAGACGCCGGGGACTTAAAATCCCCTGATCCTTGATCGTGCGGGTTCGAGTCCCGCCGCCCGCACCATCCCGATACGCGTTGACGCGGCCGCCTCGGCGAACGAAACACCCCTCAGGTTGGTGCGGCGCAGGGGGCGTCATGCAAGGTCGATTTCCCGAGTTGGCCTGGCGCGTTGCGCTTGCCGCACTGCTCGCCGCCGCGAACGCGCCGCTGGCCGCCGCCGACGAGCCGCCCGCCCCGCCGCCTGAGCCGCCAATCGTGTTCGACGCCGTCTACACTGCCGATATCTGGCGCAACGAGGGCGGGACGCGCGACGGCTGGCGCTATCTCGACAATCTCGACCTGACGGTCTCGGCCGATCTCGATCGCGCCGCGGGCGTGCCGAACACGCGCGCGTTCGTCTACGTGCTCTACAACAACGGCGCCTCGCTCAGCGAGCTGACCGGCGATGCGCAGACGGTGAGCAACATCGAGACCGGCGTGCGCGCCGTGCGGCTGTACGAAGCCTGGCTCGAGCACGACCTGACCCCGGCGGCGAGCGTGCGGGTGGGGCTGTACGATCTCAATTCCGAGTTCGATGCGCTCGATGCTTCCGCGCTGTTCATCGGCAGCGCGCATGGAATAGGCACCGATATCTCGCACAGCGGGCGCAATGGCCCGTCGATCTTCCCGGTCACCAGCCTCGCCGCGCGGTTTGCCCTGCAGGCGAGCCGCAAGCTCACGGTGCGCGCGGCGGTGCTCGACGCGGTGCCCGGCGACCCCGATCACCCGGCGCGCACCGCGATCCTGCTCCGCGACGGCGCGCTCGGCATCGCCGAAGCCGACTGGCGCAGCGGCAAGCTTCGCGTTCTCGCGGGCGCGTGGGGTTACAGCCGCCCGCAGGACCGCCTCGGAGCGCCCGGCACCACGGCGAGCCGAGGCGCCTATCTGCGCGGGGAAATGTGCCTGCTTGCCGGAGAGCCGTGCAGGCTAGCGGCATTTGCGCGCACCGGCATCGCCGCGGGCAAGACCAACCCCTTCGACCGGTTCGTGTCGGGCGGCGTGACCGGCCGGATCGGCGAGCGCTGGCAGCTCGGGGCGGCGCTCGCGCATGCCAGGACATCGGCCAGCGCGCGCCGCTCGGGCTATGCGTGGGCGGACGAGACGGCGGTCGAGCTGACGGCCGCGTGGCGAGTAAGCCGCTGGCTCACATTGCAGCCGGATGCGCAGTTCGTGCTCAACAGCGGCGAGCGGGGCGCCTCTCCCAATGCCGCTGCGTTCGGCCTCCGGTTTGTCTTCGCGCCGTTCGAGTGATCCCGCCGGACCGACGGCGAAAGGGTGGGCGCAAACCCGCGAACCATTAGGTCGGTATTTACCCTTAGCGCCTAGGTAGCGCGATGCTGAGCGAACTTTTGCCATAGTCGAAGACGGAGGCTGCGGGGGGTCCGCCGCCGTCTTGGGGTACAACATGGAACACGTGCGGGTTGACGTTCCACCACAGGAAGCAGGCGGCGATGCCTGCGAGGAGCGGGTCGCGCCGCGCTTCACGCTGCTCATCAGGTCGGCCAAGCTGGTCGCGCCGCAGGGCGAATTCATCGTCGTCATCCGCGACGTCTCGTCGACCGGGATAAGCCTGCGCGGCTTCCACCCGCTGCCGTCCGCAGGCCCGCTCAGGCTCGAGCTGCAGACGGGCGAGAGCCACGCTATCGAGCAAGTGTGGCAGCGCGGCAACGAGGCGGGCTTTCGCTTCGTCGAGGCGGTCGAGGTCCACGACCTCGTCGCCGAGGCAGGGCGGTTCCCCAAGCGCCAGCTGCGCCTCAACGTCACCTTCCCGGTCACCATCGCCACCGGGGGCCAGCTCGTCCGCGGCGAACTCACCAACTTGTCGCAGCAAGGCGCGCGGATCGATTGCAGCGCGCTGTTCGCCATCGCCCAGCCGCTGCGGATCCAGTCGCGCAACTTGCCCGACATCGTCGCGCGCGTGCGCTGGCGGCGGGTCGACACTTACGGCGTGGTGTTCGACACGACGTTCAGTCTCAAGCAGCTGGCGCTGTTCGCAACCGGGCTGCAAGCGCCCGAGCTGCTGGCCGAACCGCCGTGCGCGGTGGCCTTGCGCCAGGGCGCCTGACGTCCCGCGCCTAACCGTTCCCTAACCATTCTCCGGCTAACATCCGCCGCCAGCAAGACCTGGGGGCAGGAATGACCGATACGAAGGCCGGTATGCCGGCGGTGGACGTGGCGATCATCGGGGCGGGGCCCGCGGGGCTTACCGCAGCGTATCTGCTGGCGTCGGCCGGCAAGCGTGTCGCCATCATCGAGAAGGACCCGGTCTACGTCGGCGGCATCAGCCGCACGGTCGTCGACGAGTGGTTCAGGATCGACATCGGCGGGCACAACTTCGCGTCGGAGAACCCGGCGGTGACCGCGCTGTGGGAAGAGCTGCTGCCCGGCGGCTTCACCACGCGTCCACGCCTCAGCCGGATCTACTTCGAGGGCAAGTTCTACACCTATCCCTTGCGCCCGCTCGAGGCGCTGCGGCAGCTCGGACCGGCGCGAGCGGCGGCTTTCGTCACCAGCTACCTGGGCGGCAAGGCGCGGCGCAGCGGCGCGAGCGACAGCTTCGAAGGCTGGGCTATCGACCGCTTCGGCGAGCGGCTCTACGCCACCTTCTTCAAGCCCTATGCCGTGAAGGTGTGGGGCATCGCGTGCGCCGAGATGAGCGCCGACTGGGGTGCGCAGCGCGTTCGCGACCGCTCGCTATGGAGCGCGATAACCAGGCCGCGCCGCGAGATGATCCGCTATCCGCGGCTCGGACCGGGCATGGTGTGGGAAGCGGCGCGGGACCGGATCGCCGCGATGGGCGGCATGGTGCTGATGGGCCACGCGCTCGACCAGCTCGCCGCCGACGGCGAGAGCGGCTGGCGCCTGTCCGCGGCCGGTGCCAACGGCAAAGTGGTGATCGCCGCCGGCCATGTGGTCAGCTCCGCCCCGATGCGCGAGCTCGCCGCGCGGATGCATCCGCTGCCGGCCGCGACCTGGAGCGCGAGCAAGCTGAAGTACCGCGACTTCATCACCGTCGCGCTCAGGCTGGCGGGGGCCGATCCGTTCCCGGACCACTGGATTTACGTTCACGACGATCGCGTGAAAGTAGGGCGGGTGCAGAACTTTCGTGCCTGGTCGCCCGAGATGGCGCCCGCCGGAAGGGCTTCGCTGGGGCTCGAATACTTCTGCTCCGAAGGCGATGCGCTGTGGTCGCTCGACAACGACGCGCTGATCGCCCTGGCGACGCGCGAGCTCGCCGCGCTCGGGCTCGCCTCGCCGGACAGGGTGATTGGCGGGACGGTCGTGCGGCAGGAGAAGGCGTACCCCGTCTATGACGCGGAATACGCGGCCAACGTCGCCGCGATGAGGGCGGAGCTCGAGAGCCGGCACCCCACGCTTCACCTCGTCGGGCGCAACGGCATGCACCGCTACGACAGCCAGGACCATGCGATGACCACGGCGATGCTGACGGTCGAGAACATCCTCGCCGGCGCGCGCGTGTGTGATGCCTGGAATTTCGCCGAGGCCGCAGAACCGCCGGCTCTCGCGGCGCCAGCCGAGCGGCGCTCCGCGCCATCGCCGATTGCGGCCGAACAGCAACCGCAGCAAGCCAACGCAGCCCGCAAGGCGGCCTGAAACCGCCCTTAGCCAATCGTTAACGATAAGCGGCCAAACTCCATCCCGTGCCCGGGAAGCCGGGCTGGGGGACCAGGGATGAACGCACAGCGCTGCATCGCCGCGTCGCACTCGCGAGCGCGCGCCGCGTGAGCCTGCTCGTCGAACGGCGGCGGCCCGGCCTTGCGCCCGACCTTCTCATGCGGGTCGGGCTCGCATGGGCGATGATTTGCGCGCTCCTGCTGGTCACCAACATGCGCGAGATCGCGTCGCTGCAATATCCCCATCCAGAAGACCTGCTGCGGCTGGCGCAGGTTCGCGGCCTTGTCGCGGGCGGCGGATGGTTCGCGGCGGCGGCGGACGGCTCTGCCGTGCACCTGTCGCGGCTGGTGGACGTCCCGCTTGTCGCAGTGATCCTCGCCCTGAAGCCCATTTTCGGGCAACCCGCCGCGGAAGGGCTTGCGGCGGTGATCGTGCCGCTCATCGCGCTCGGCTGCGCGCTGCTCCTCGCGGCGCGGATCGCGTGGCGGGTGATCGGCGACGAGGCGGCCGGCCTTGCATGTCTGGCGATGGCGCTGTCGGTTCCGGTTATCGCCGACCTGCGCCCGCTGCGGATCGACGGCGCGGGCTGGCAGCTCGTGCTCGCGCTGGCCGCGGCGAACGGGTTGATGGCGCGCAATCCGCGCGTCGGCGGCCGGGTTGTCGGCGCGGCGCTGGCTGCCTGGCTCGCGATATCCCTCGCCGCGCTGCCGCTGGCGGCGGCGATGTGCAGCGTCGCGGCGCTGCGCTGGGTGCGCCGGCGGCAGGACGCCGCCTGGCTCACCGCGACGCTGCAGGCGCTGGCGGCGACCTCCACGGTGCTGTTCGCCGCAACGCACGGCTTTGCCGCCATGGCGCCGGGATGCGGCAGCATTTCGCCCGTGCACCTGGCGATCTTCATCGCCGCCGCGATGCTGACGACCGGGCTCGCCGCGTTCGAGCCCCTGCCGCGCGCGGCGCTGCTCGCCGGCCTGGCCGTTATCGCCGCTCTGGGCGCTGCGACCTACTTCGCGGTCATGCCGGCCTGTGCGCCAGGCGCGGCGGGCGGACTGCCGCTGTGGCGGCAGAGTCCCGCGCTGGCGGCCCAGATCGCCGTCCCGCCGGCGGTCGGGCTCTACGCCTGTCTTCAGCTGGCCGGGCGGAGCCGCGAGTGGCTGCGGTGCTGGTGGCTCGAATACACGCTCCTGCTCGCGGCCGCGCTGGTGCTTGCCGTGCTCGACGGGCGCACCGCCGGATTCGCCGGCGCGCTGGGCGCGGTGCCGCTCGGCTGGCGCATCCGCGAGTGGATCCGCTCGGCCCGCACCGCCCGGCGCAGCGGGCGGCGCTTCGCCACCCTGGCGGCCATCGCGATCGCGCTGCTGCCGGCCCTGCCGCTGAACCTGCTGACCTTCGCGCTGCCGGCGGAGGCGGCGTCGGCGCGCTGATCCGGCGAGCGTCGTGCCGGCGCTGGTGCGGATAAGCCACTCGTCGGCGGCAAATGTCGCCTGTCGAGCCTCGCATTGCCCTCCATTTCGCGCAGGTCTATGGCGCTCGCTGCGCGCGCTTGCGCAGAGTGAGGTAGGGCTCTAACACACCTCGCTGCTCATGCGCGACTTTTCTGCGCGCGGCACAGGGCACGTTTTTGGCGATGAATTACGAAACCACCGTCCAGGCCGAACCCGGCGGCGTTGTCGTCGACGAGGTGATCGTCGACGAGGACGGGCGCACGACCCGTCGCGGCCGGATGATCCTGTTTGCCGTGCTCGCCGCCATCGCCATCGCGGTCTTGCTGTTCCTGACGCATGGCAACGACGACAAGCAGGATTTCGCGACCCCCGCTGCCGGCACCGTCCCGGTGGTCACCGTGGTCAGCCCGGGCCGCACGACGATCGCCGGCACCATCGAGGCGACCGGCAGCCTCGCGGCGCGCCGGCCGATCCCGGTCGGCTCGGTCGGCGAAGGCGGGCGCGTGCTCTCGGTGCCGGTCGACGCCGGGGACTGGGTGCGCCAGGGCCAGGTGCTCGCGGTGGTCGACCAGGCGGTGCAGAACCAGCAGATCGCTGGCGCGCGCGCGCAGATCGGCGTCGCGCAGGCGGACCTCGAACTGGCGCAGGCCAACCTCGACCGCGCGCTCAAGCTGGTCGGCCGCGGGTTCATCTCGAAAGCCGACGTCGATCGG
>JBQCFR010000093.1:0-11190 GCA_051958885.1 Tsuneonella sp. | reverse complement strand
GGACATCATCATCACGGCGACGGGCCTCAAGCTGGCGGTCGCCGGCAAGATCGCGGTCAGCCAGGACGGCGAGCCGGTCCGTTTCAACGAGCGGTTCTACTACAAGGGCTGCATGTTCTCGAACCTGCCGAACTTCTCGGTGGTGTTCGGCTACCTCAATGCGAGCTGGACGCTGCGCGCGGACATCAACTCCGAGTACGTGTGCAAGGTTCTCAATGTGATGGAGGCCAAGGGCGTCAACGTCGCGACCCCTTACCTCGCGCAGAACCACGGGCTGGTGGAGGACGACCTGTTCGACTTCTCCAGCGGCTACATCCAGCGCGGCAAGCACATCATGCCCAAGAGCGCGGTCGACCTGCCGTGGCGGCTCAACCAGGATTACCGCTTCGACAAGAAGGCGCTCGCCACTGCGCCGATCGAAGACGGCGTGCTGCGCTTCGACCGGGTCGAGGCCGGCGAGGAGCGGCACCTGGAGGCGGCGGAGTAGGAAGCTTCGGTTTCCCCAGCAAGAAGGCCGTTCGTCCTGAGGAGCGAGGCCGAACGGCCGAGCGTCTCGAAGGACCGCTGCTTCGAGACGGTGCTCGGCTTGCAGCCTCGCCCCTCCTCAGCACGAACGGATTTTGAATAGGCGCTCTTTCCCGTAGTCGGCCGATCGCTTAACGCGTCGCCATGCCCTCACCTGACCGCGTCTGGACCGCCGCGCTGATCGTTATCGGCGACGAAATTCTCTCCGGTCGCACGCACGACAAGAACATTGCCCAGATCGCGAGCTGGCTACAGGTCCAGGGCATCCGCCTGTCCGAAGTGCGCGTGGTGCCCGATGTCGAGGACCGCATCGTCGAGGCGGTGAATGCGCTGCGCGCCGCGCACGACTACCTGTTCACCACCGGCGGCATCGGCCCCACGCACGACGACATCACGGTGGACGCGGTCGCCAAGGCGCTCGGCGTGCCGGTCGTCATCCATCCCGAAGCGCGCGCGATGCTCGAGCGCTACTACACCGGCCGCGGCAGCGCGCTGACCGAGGCGCGGCTGCGCATGGCGCGCGTTCCGCAAGGCGCCGAGCTGATCCCCAACCGCATGTCGGGCGCGCCGGGCATCCGCATCGGCAACCTGTTCGTGATGGCCGGCGTTCCGCACATCACCGCGGGCATGCTCGACGCGCTCACCGGCGAGCTCGAGGGCGGCGCGCCGCTGCTGTCGGAGACGGTCGGCTGCTGGGTCGCCGAAAGCGAGGTCGCCGACATCCTGCGCAAGGTCGAGCAGGCGCACGATAACGCGCAGATCGGCAGCTACCCATTCTTCCGCGACGGCCGCACGGGCGCCAACTTCGTCATCCGCTCGACCGACGCGGCGACGCTGGAGAGCTGCGCGCGCAGCCTCGGCGATGCGCTCACCGCCGCGGGGCACGACTTCACCCCCGGCGGTATCTAAGGCCCGCTCAACCGAGGCTCGCCGGCCCGAACGCGTGCGGCAGCAGCTCGGACAGGCGCATGCGGCGCACCTCGGAAGGTCCGGCGCACAGCACCTCCGGGTCCGTTCCCCCCAGTTGAGCCACTTCGTTGAGCACCTGGCGGCACCGTCCGCACGGCGTGATCGGGTCCGCGCCCGGCCCCACCACCGCCACCTTGACGAGCCCACCGCGCCAGTCCTCGGACAGAACCTTCCCCACCGCCACCGTCTCCGCGCACAGCGCGAGGCCGTAGCTTGCGTTCTCGACATTCGCGCCGGTGACCACGCTGTCGTCCGCCAACAGCAGCGCCGCGCCGACGGCGAACTTCGAATAAGGCGAGTACGACCGCGTTGCCGCATCGCGCGCGGCGGCGATCAGGTCTTCGTCGGTCATCGAGTCACCCTACGGCTGCACCACGACCCAGCGGATCGGCTCGTCGGCCGCCTCGCTAGTCAGCTTGCGGTTCGCGGTCCACAGCAGCCACGGGCGCCCGGCGTAAGTTGGCTTGCGCCAGGTGCTCACCAGCCAGAGATTGCGGTCGAGCCGCTCGCCGAGGCCATAGCGGCGCTCGAACTCGGGCGAGACCTGCAGGATCGCCGAGCGCCCCGCGTGCGCCTCGATCTGGTTGATCAGCGTCATCAGCTCGCTCTCGACCGCCGCCTCGCTCACCCGGTGCGGACATGCGTCGGCCGTGCCGTCGAGCGCGATCGCGGGCGGCAGCAGCTCGCGCCCGCGGGGGACCACGGTGACGAAGTTGGCCGATTGGCCGTCTGCCATCGCGCACGGATCGAACCGGTGAACCGCGCCCACCCGCAGCCCCGCCGCGCGCGCCGCGGCGAGATTGGCCGAAAAGCGCGGATCGGTGCGGCGCGCGCCGTCAGTAGCATCGAGATAGACGAAATCGGCGCCGAGCGCACGCAGAGTGCGAAAATTGACCGTTCCGCTAGCGGCGGAAATCTCGGCCCCTTGATCGGGATAGACGGCCTCGGACGGCGTCCAGCTTTGCAGCCGCCACCACGCCCAGCCGCCGGCGATCAGCACGGCGAGGGCCACCGCGCCGAGTGCGCGCGCGCGCCATCCCACTGTCTTGCGTTTACGACCCACGACTCGAACTGGTCCCCTCAGCCCTTGATATGAAGCACGCAAATGAGGGTGAACAGCCGCCGTGCGGTGAGATGATCGGTTTCGACCTTCCCCTCCAGCCGCTCGAGCAGCAGTTCGGCCGCGTCGTTGTGAATCGCCCGCCGCGCCATGTCGATCGTCTCGATCTCCGCTGGGGTCGCCTTGCGGATCGCCTGGTAATAGCTGTCGCAGATCGCGAAATAGTCGCGGATCGGCCGGCGGAATCGCGCCATGCCGAGCACCAGCGTCTCGAGCGGGGTACCGCCCTCCTCGCCGATCTCCATCACCAGCCGCCCGTCCCGCACCGCCAGCCGCAGGTGATACGGCCCGTGATGCCCCGCCTCGACCGAGCGCAGCGGCTTGAACAGGTTCTCCTCGATCAGGTCGTAGATGGCGACGCGGCGCTCCTGCTCGACATCGGCATTGCGCCAGAGGATGGTATCCTCGTCGAGCGCGATGTGGGCGATGCGCCAGGACTCTTGGGGCTCGGTCACGGTGCGCGCGCTTTCGCAGATGCGAAGGGTGCGGGGCAAGACTTTCCACAAGGCTGTCCGCGGCGGCGGCGCAGATCGCGCTTTCGCGGCGCGCGGGCATGCCCCATGATGCGCGCATGGCCGAACTGACTGTGCTCACCCGCCCCGAAGAGGCGCTCTCCGCCGTGCGCGCGCTGCCCGCGAATATCGAGGCGGAGGCGGCGTTCCTGGGCGCGGTGCTGATCGACAACCGGGTGCTCGAAGAGCTTCCGGTACCGATTCGCCCGCAGCACTTTTTCGAGCCCGTCCACGCCCGGGTGTTCGAGCGGGTGCTGACGCTGCTCGATCGCAGCGCGGTGGTCACCCCGGTCACGCTCAAGCCCTACTTCGAGGCCGACGAGGCGCTCAAGGAACTGGGCGGGATCACCTACCTCGCGCGGCTCACCGCGGATGGCCAGGGCCTGCTCGCGCCGCGCGAACTGGCGCAGCAGATCTACGACCTAGCGCTGCTGCGCGAACTGGTGAGCGTCGGGCGCGAGCTCGTCGAAGGCGCGCTCGATACCTCCGAATCGGTCGCCCCGATGGAGCAGATCGAACATGCCGAGGCGGCGCTGTTCGAGGTTGCCGAGGGCGCCACCAGCGGCACCGAGGCGTCGAGCTTCGGCGTGGCGACGCACAAGGCGCTCGGCCAGATCGAGAAGGCGATCAATTCGGGCGGCCACATCTCGGGGAAGACAACCGGCTTTGTCTCGATCAACGACAAGATCGGCGGGCTGCACGATTCCGACCTCGTGATCCTCGCCGGCCGCCCCGGCATGGGCAAGACCGCGCTCGCCACCAACATCGCCTTCAACGGCGCCGAGCGCCTGCTGCACGACCGCCGCGACGGCATCGGCGACAAGGAATCGGTCGGCTCGGGGGTCGCCTTCTTCAGCCTCGAAATGAGCGCCGACCAGCTCGCCACGCGTATCCTCGCCGAACAGGCGAAGATTTCCAGCGAGGCGCTGCGCATGGGCAAGCTCAGCCGGGACGAGTTCCAGCAGCTCTCGTTCGCCAGCCAGCGGCTCGCCGAGCTGCCGCTCTACATCGACGACACGCCGGCGCTGAGCATCGCGGCGCTGCGCACCCGCGCGCGGCGGCTGAAGCGCAAGCACGATATCGGGCTGATCGTGGTCGATTACCTCCAGCTCCTCCAGGGCTCCGGCCGGGCGACCGATAACCGGGTCAACGAGATCTCCGAGATCAGCCGCGGGCTCAAGACGCTCGCCAAGGAGCTCGACCTGCCGGTGATCGCACTGTCGCAGCTCAGCCGCGCGGTCGAGCAGCGCGACGACAAGCGCCCGATGCTCTCCGACCTGCGCGAATCGGGCTCGATCGAGCAGGACGCCGACATGGTGTGGTTCGTCTACCGCGAGGACTACTACGTCGCCTCGCGCGAGCCCAAGGTGCCGCAGGCCGACGACGACATCAAAAGCCATGAAGCGCATGCCGCCTGGGCGGCCGAGATGGAGCGCGTCCACGGCCTCGCGGAGCTGATCGTCGCCAAGCAGCGCCACGGCGCGACGGGCAAGGTGCGGCTGCGCTTCGAGCCCAAGATCACCCGCTTCAGCGACCTTGCGACCGACGACCGCAGCTACAGCTACGACTAGGGTCCGGACCCTAGAGCCCCAGGTTCAGCCGGCGGGTGACCGTATAGTCGACGCCGAAGACCAGGAACCACGAGATGTTCCAGCGAATGCGGTTCCACAGCGAGCTGCGGCGCCGGTGCAAAACTGGCGTGATCCTCTGCGAAGCGGCCAGGTGCTCGGCGATGAATTCACGCATGCGCTCGGCTAGTAGCGGGTCCTCTATTCGCACCATCAACTCGAGGTTGAGATAGAGGCTGCGCATGTCGAAATTGGCGCTGCCGAAGTAGACCGCATCGTCGATCACCACCAGCTTGGTGTGCAAGCGGCACGCGGTGAACTCCCACACTTCGGTGCGGCGTTTGAGCAGGTAGTCGTAAAGCGCCCGCGCCGCGCCCACGGTGGCCGGGTTGTCCGATTTGCCGGCCATCACCAGCCGCGCCGTGCCTCGCCGTGCGAGCCGACCGATCCAGCGCATCATGCGATTGGGCGGCGTGAAGTAGGCCATGATCATGTCGAGCCGCTGCCCGCGCACCAGATCCGCCCCGACGCACCGCGCCCAGCTCGACAGCCCCTTGGTCGGGCCGCCGATCAGCAGGCGCACGCGCCCGCTTGCCGGCTGCCAATCGCGCACCATCCGCCGCATCGCGTGCCACTGCGCCCCCGGGTCCTGAGTCCAGGCCAGCAACTGTTCGTACCATCGCACCAGTTCGCGCACGACCGGGCCCTCGACGATCACCCCGAGGTCGGTCCACCCGGCGTCCGAAGGGCCGGCGAAATACGCGTCTTCGATGTTGAACCCGCCGAGCATCGCGCGCGTCCCGTCGGCAATGGCGATCTTCTGGTGGTTGCGGATGAGATAGCGCTGGGTGAACCGCGGCGAGAAGCAGCAGTAGTCCCCGCCTGCCTCGATGAACGGGCGGAAGAACGCCTCGTCGGCGGCCGCGCCGAAGCTGTCGATCATCAGCGTCACCGCCACGCCGCGGCGGACCGCGTCGGTCAAGGCGTCGCGCACCAGCACGGCGGTCTCGTCGGTGGCGAAAATGTAGAAGCACAGCTGGAGCGAGGTCCGCGCCGACGCGATCAGATCGAGCAGCGCCCGCTTGCGGTCCGCGCCGGCGGGGAAGAACGACAACTCGTGCCCTTGAGCGGTTACGCGGAATGCCGGCGGGTCGTTCCATCCGCCCTCTTCGCTGTCCGCCGCGCCCATCGCCATGCTCTAGGCGGCCATCGCGAGAGGCGCAATTTCTTGACTTGCGAGGGCGCGCTGCCTAAGTGGCGCGCTTTCCCGACACACCAGTTTACCGGAGTGCCACATGGCGCGCGTTACCGTCGAAGATTGCGTCGACAAGATCCCCAACCGCTTCGATCTCGTCCTGCTCGCCGCACAGCGCGCGCGTGAAATCTCCGGCGGGGCGGAGCTCACCATCGACCGCGACCGCGACAAGAACCCGGTCGTCGCGCTGCGCGAGATCGCCGACGAGACGGTGCGCCCGAAGGAACTGCACGAATCGGTCGTGACCGGCCTGCAGAAGATCCTGCCCGACGACGAGGACGAGGCCGACGAGATCGGCTCGCTCAGCCAGTCGGCCGAAGCGCTGCGGATCACCGCGGCGGCCCCCGCCCGCTCGACCTCGATCGGCGGCGACTACGAAGGCTGATACGGCCGCGATTTAAGCTACAGGAGGCCGCCCGCGAGGGCGGCCTCTTTGCGTTGAGGCGCAGGCTTATTCGCCGCGCCCGCTGCGCTGCTGGAGCGCGTCGATCCGCTCCGATGCCTCGGCCTTGGTCAGCTCGTTGTCGTAAGCGTCAGGATCGTGCGCCTCCTCGCTGAGGGTCTTGAGATAGCTCGCTTGCGCGCCGGTCATCGGCTCGCCGCCGGTGGTCCATTCCTCGGGCGGCTTTTCGGCGTTCGACACCGGCTCGGTCTTCGGGTGCTCGCTGGGACGGGGGGCAGTCATGAAATCAGTCTCCTTCAGCGGTAGAACACCAGTGTTTCCTGTTTGTTCTGCATTCCAATCGAGCGCTTCATTGACTATCCAGTGACTATGGCAGGGGACATCGAGGGGATCGCGTCCGGTTTGGCGGACGTCGCGACAGGCGGCATGGTCGCCCGCGCGGTCGAGCCAGCGGCCGCCAGCTCAGCGCGCGCCGATGGCCACACGCACGAGGGCGCATGCCTCAACTGTGGCACGCGGCTGATCGGCCCGCACTGCCACGCGTGCGGCCAGCGCGCGCATGTGCACCGTACGATCTCCGCGTTCTTCCACGACTTGCTCCACGGCGTGCTCCACTTCGAGGGCAAGACCTGGCGCACGATCCCGATGCTGGCGTGGAAGCCCGGCCAGCTCACCCGCGAATACATCGACGGCAAGCGCGCGCGCTACGTCAGCCCGATCGCGCTTTTCCTGTTCGTCGTGTTTCTGACGTACGCGGGCTTCAACGCGCTCGGCGGCAGCGGCGCGATCGCGCCCGAAGTGAGCGGGATGGAGACCGCCAGGAGCGAATTCGCCGCGAACGAGAAGACGCTCATCCGGCTCCGCGCCGAACGCCAGGCCAAGGCGGCGATCCCGCGTGAAGTGAGCCGGCTCGACCGGAGAATCGCCGAGATCGAGGACGAGCAGAAGGGCCTTTCGGTGATCACCGGCGGCAGCCCGGGCCGCGATTTCGCGGACGGCTTCACGGAGAACCCGCTGCCCAGGGACAGCTCGCTCGCCAAGGCGATCGAGACGGTGCGCGAGAACCCGGAGCTGGTGCTCTACAAGACCCAGTCGAACGCCTACAAGTATAGTTGGATGCTGATCCCGCTCAGCGTGCCATTCGTGTGGCTGCTGTTTCCCTTCAGCCGCCGCTTTCGCGGCTACGACCACACGGTGTTCGCGACCTACTCGATAACCTTCATGATCGCGCTCGCGTCGATTGCCAGCCTGTTGTTCTTCTTCAACATGGGCACCGCGGGCGGGCTGCTGCTGCTCTACGCACCCTATCACATGTACCGCCAGCTTCGCGGCACCTACGAACTCGGCCGCTTGGGGGCACTGTGGCGAATGCTCGCGCTGAGCCTCTTCGCTTGGGTGGCGATCGGGCTATTCGTCGCCGTGATCGGCGCGATGGCTGCCGGGCATTAGGCCTGACGGGGCGGAGTATAGCCGTCGACGTAATCGATGATGTCTTCAGGTTGCTGGAGCGCGCGCTCCCGCCAGATGACCGGCTTCACTTACGAGCAGCCAGATTCCAGTCAGGCCGCGATCCGTGCCATGACGAACTCATGCGACACCGAGGGGCGGGGGTCGGCGAGCGAAGCTTCGACTTGCGGCCGCAGCCAGGCATCGTACGCCGCCGCTTCTGCCTCGGTCTCGAACTCGGACACGATGGGCGAGAGCTTGGTCACGCCGCGAACATACCCCGATCGCGCCAACCGCCAAGCCGGCGCTAGCCCGCCTGCGGAGCCGCACCGCCGAAGCGTTTGCCCGCCTTGGGGATCGCCGAACCGCGCACCGGCTTCACTGCAGCCGAGCCGGACGGCGCATCGGGTCGGTCGATCTTGCCGCTCTCGAGCAGCTCGCGGATCTCGTCGCCGGTCAGCGTCTCGTACTCGAGCATCGCCTGGGCGAGCAGGTGGAGCTTGTCCTCCTGGTTCTTGAGAATGTCGGTCGCCCGCTTGTGCGCGCCTTCCACCAGGGTCTTGATCTCGGCATCGATCAGCTTGTTGGTCTCGTCCGATCCCATCGTGCGGGCCGTCTGGCCCATGCCGAGATAGCCTTCCTGGCTTTCCTCGTACTGCAGCGGGCCGAGCTTGTCGCTCATGCCCCACTTCGTGACCATGCTGCGCGCCAGCTTGGTGGCGTACTGAATGTCCGACGAGGCGCCGCTCGAGACCTTGTCGTGCCCGAATATGATCTCCTCGGCCACGCGCCCGCCCATGCTGACGGCAAGGTCGGCGTGCATCTTGTCGCGGTGGTACGAGTAGTTGTCGCGCTCGGGCAGGCGCATCACCATGCCCAGCGCGCGACCGCGCGGGATAATCGTCGCCTTGTGAATGGGGTCCGATGCCGGCTCGTTGAGGCTGACCAGCGCGTGGCCGGCCTCGTGATAGGCGGTCATCTTCTTCTCGTCGTCGGTCATGACCATCGAGCGGCGCTCGCTGCCCATCATGACCTTGTCCTTGGCGTCCTCGAACTCCTGCATCGCGACGAGGCGCTTGTTGCGGCGTGCGGCGAGCAGCGCCGCCTCGTTGACGAGGTTGGCGAGGTCCGCGCCCGAGAACCCGGGAGTCCCGCGGGCGATCGTGCGCACGTTGACGTCGGGCGCCACGGGGACCTTCTTCATGTGCACGTCGAGGATCTTCTCGCGCCCGTCGATGTCGGGCACCGGCACTACCACCTGGCGGTCGAAGCGGCCCGGGCGCAGCAGCGCCGGGTCGAGCACGTCGGGGCGGTTCGTGGCGGCGATGATGATGATGCCCTCGTTCGCCTCGAAGCCGTCCATCTCGACGAGGAGCTGGTTCAGCGTCTGCTCGCGCTCGTCGTTCGAGTTGCCGAGGCCGTGCCCGCGATGGCGGCCGACCGCGTCGATCTCGTCGATGAACACGATGCACGGGGCGTTCTTCTTCGCCTGTTCGAACATGTCGCGCACGCGGCTGGCGCCGACGCCGACGAACATCTCCACGAAGTCGGAGCCGGAAATGGTGAAGAACGGCACGCCCGCCTCGCCCGCGATCGCGCGCGCGAGCAGCGTCTTGCCGGTGCCGGGCGAGCCGACCAGCAGCGCGCCCTTCGGAATCTGCCCGCCGAGCTTGGAGAAGCGGTTCGGATCGCGCAGGAACTCGACGATCTCCTCCAGCTCCTCGCGCGCTTCGTCGATGCCGGCGACATCGGCGAACGTGACCTTACCCTGGCGTTCTGTGAGCAGCTTGGCCTTCGACTTGCCGAAGCCCATCGCGCCGCCGCCACCGCCCTTCTGCACCTGGCGCAGCGCGAAGAACGCGATGCCGAGGATGAGCACGAACGGCAGCGACTGGATCAGTAGGTAGAGCAGCATGTTGGGCTGCTCGGCTTCCTTGCCGGAATAGGCGACGCCCTGCGCGTCGAGCTTGTCGGTCAGCCGCGTGTCGTTGGCGACCGGAACGGTCGAGAACGCGTCGCCGCTCTTGAGCGTGCCGGTGATCCGGTCCGGGCTGATCTGGACGTCCTTGACCTCGCCCGCCTGGACCTTGTCGACGAAGTCCGAATAGCGGATCGGCGTGCCCGCGGGGCCGCCGGCCTGGCCAAACATCGAGACCACCAGCAGCAGCGCGAGGAATATCCCGCCCCACACCAGCAGGCTCTTGACCCAGGGGTTGGTACCCCCCGAATTCGGGTCACGCGGGTCCTTGTCGTCGCTCATTGCTCAGGCGGTCCTTTCGTCGCCGCCAATGTAGGTGGGACAGGGTGAATGGCAAGATAACCGCTGTCCCTATGCGACGAGCCGGTCGATCAGCCAGTACGACGCGGTCACGCCTATGAAATAGCTCGCGAGACGGATCGCCGGAGCGACCGTCGCATGGCGGAACCTGGCGAGCGCCGCGAGGACCCCCAGCACCGCCATGACGACGGTAAGCTGGCCCGCTTCGACCCCCACGTTGAAGGCGAACAGCGCCTCCGGCACGTCACCTTCGGGCAGGCCGATCTCGGCCAGCGCACCGGCAAAGCCGAAGCCGTGGACCAGCCCGAACGCGAAGGCGATTGCCCACGGATAGCGCAAGGTCACGCTGTCGCCCGCCTCCTTACGCGCGAGCTCGACCGCGAGGAACACGATCGACAGCGCGATCAGCGCCTCGACCGGTTGGTCCTGCAGCCCGACGAGGCCCAGCGTGACGCCGGCGAGGGTGAGCGAGTGCGCGAGGGTGAACGCCGTCACCGCCTTGGCCACCGCCCACCCGCGCCTCACCAGCAGCACCAGCGCGATGACGAACAGCAGGTGGTCCCACCCGGTCAGGATATGCTCGACGCCGAGGCCGAAATAGGTGCGCAGAACCTGCGTCGCAGAGGGCTTGGCCGCCAACACCGCGGTCGGTTGGGCATGCGTCAGCCGATAGCTTTGCACCCGCTCCCCAAACGGCGCGACGCGCAGCAGCACGTCGCCGGTGCCGAGAATACCCGGCAAGCCGACGCGCGCCCCGGCGATGGGTCCCTTGCAGGTGAGCGCCGCGCTGCCGATCAGCGCCAGGCGCGCGAGGCGGCGGTGCGGGCCGTCGGTGATCCGGCAGTTTGGGGGGATGAGCGGGACGACCAGCTCGGCCGGGCCGACGGCCGAAAGCGGCTGCTTCCAGCCGAGCGTCCACCGCGCGGCGCTGCGCTGAGTCAGCTCGATGTAGCCGGGGCGCAATTCGTCCGCGTTCAGTGCGCCCGCCGCGAAGAGCAGCACCAGCACAGCGGCAAGCACTCTCACTGGTCGACCTTCACGGTGTAGGCGTCGCGCAGCAGCTTGTACCCGGCCGCCTGGCGCTGGCGCTCGGTCTGCGCGCGCCAGTCGTCGG
>JBQCFR010000092.1:0-4637 GCA_051958885.1 Tsuneonella sp. | reverse complement strand
CAATGACCGAGATCGAGCTTCCCGCGCCAGTCGCGGACAGGTTTGCGTTGCCGACGTTGGCGGTCGTTCCGGAAGCCGCGGTGAGCGCGATTTCGCCGGCGCCGCCGTCCGCTGAAGCGTCGAGCGCATCGAAGTTGAATGTACCCGCCTGCCCATCGCTCGCCACGGACGAGGTGAAGGTGACATCGCCGCCGGCCGAACTTCCGTCGGCGATTGCGGAAATGCTGTCGGCGCCGATCGAACCGCCTGTGGCGAGAACCGTGACGAAGCCGCCTGCGCCGAACGGGGGTAGTGTCGGCGCGCCCGCTCCAGAGCCTTGCTGCCCCGAAGCATCAAGCGAGATGGAATTGAACGCGATACTCGTCGGAGCGCCCGATTCAGCGGAATCCGAATTCAGATTGACGAGGCCGCCCGAGGCCGCGCCGGAAAGGGTGCCGTCGCCGCCGGTCGCACTCGCACTTGCGACGAGCGTGTCACCGCTCAGCGTACCGCCGGGCCCGCTTTCGATATCGGCATAGCCGCCGAACGCGGAGCCACCGGTCGCCCCCGCGCCGCCCGTGGCATTGGCCTGGACCACGGTCCCGCCGGAAATGGTCGCGGACGCGCCCTCGGCCACCAGGATCGAATCCCCACCATAGGCAGTGCCGCCGGTCGACGTGCCCGCACCACCAACCCCATTCGCGGCCATCAGCACATCTTGGGCGGTGATCGGCCGAGCAGCAGAGGTCAGGTGCGTGGTGCCGCCGCTTCCATCGCCGCCGGCGCCTGCGCTTCCCGTTCCTCCGACCCCGTTCGAGACGATCGTCGTCTGGCCCGTCAGGTTCATTGCCGAGCCGGCGTCCAGCACCTGGACGACGGAGCCGCCCCAACCTTCGACGTTCTGGCTTGCATAGCCGCCACCGCCGCTCAGGCCGTTGCCGCCCTGTCCGGTTGAATCGACGGTGAGCGAATTCACCGTGGCAACGCCGCTTTGATAGGCGCTGATTCGGGCATAGCCGCCGTAGCCGTCTCCGCCCGCTCCGCCCGTGGAATTGCCGCCGGTTCCGACCGAACGCACCGTCGTCGTTCCCCCGAGCAGTGCCGTTCCGCCGCCGACGCGAAGAGCCGCGCTGTAACCCGACCCGGTGCCGCCACCGAGGCTTCCGTCTCCTCCAACACCGTTCGAAACGATGAAGACGTCGCCCGTCGATCCAAGCGTGCCGTAGCTCTCCAGGATCGATTCCCCGGCGAAGGCGTCGCCGCCCAGGTCGGCCAACGATGTGCCGCCAATTGCATCGGCGTTCACCGTGATGTTCGCTGCGTTGAAGGTGCCGGTCGAATAGATTTCGGCGGTGCCGCCCTGCGCGTCTCCACCGCTGGCCCCGTTGCCGCCGATGGCCTGGGCCTGGACCAGCGGCTCACCGGTGAATTCGGCCGAGCCGCCATTGACGATCAGTCCGGAATAGCCGGCGTAAGCGCTGCCCCCGGCGGGACCCTGTCCGGCCTGGGCATTGCTTCCGACAAAGCCGTCGCCGGCGGAAAGGCTGCCGTTGACCTGAATCGTGGCGCTTCCGCCAGTCGCGTCCCCGCCGACGGAACTGCCGTTGCCCGCTTGCGCCTGGCCCGTGCTCTGGACGTAAGCGGCAGTCAGCGAGCCATTCACCGTGATCAGGGATGTTCCGCCTGCGGCGGCGCCGCCGTTCGTCCCGTCGCCACCCATGGCGAAAGCCGTGACCAGGACCTGGCCCGAGTAATTGGCGTCGACTCCGTTGAACGTTGCTTCGTTGTAGCCGCCCTGGGCTTCGCCGCCGTTGCCGAAAGCCGTGCTTCCGCTGCCGCCGGCTCCGCCGACCCCATTCGCGCTTGTCGAATACGAGCCCGCATGGATGGTGGAGAGGGAGCCCGAATAGAAACTCGTCGACCCGCCTTCGCCGTAACCGCCGTCGCCGCCGGCACCTTCGGAGCCGGAGCCGCCGTCGCCGCCCACGCCGCGAACGAGCATAGTCCAGTCTCCGCCGCCGGCAGTCCCGAGAATCGACGTCGAAATGCTTCCGCCATAGCCGTAGCCGCCGGCGCCTCCGATTGCGCCATCGCCGCCATTGCCGCCGTTGCCTTTGGCGTTCGCGGACAGGGTTCCGATAGTGAGCGAGGAATCGGTCGTCGCGGCCTGGACCGTGACGCTGCCGCCATAGCCGTCGCCGCCCGCGATCCCGCTGCCGACTCCATTGCCGCCGTAGCCGATCGCGGCAACGTCGGCGCTATGGATCAAGGTGAAGGCAAGGTCCGTGTCGCCGTCGAAGTTCGAGGCGATCAGGATCGTGCCCCCATAGCCCGTGCCGGCTTGCGAAGTCCCGTTGCCGCCATAGCCATAGGCCTCACCGCTGAGAGTTCCCGTCAGCGTGAAATTGCCGTCGCGAGCGCCTGCATGAACATCGCCGCCGACGCCGGCGCCCCCAGTCCCGCCAAAGCCTCCGACGCCGTTGGCTTGCACGAGCGCATCGGTGAACTGCGCCACCGCAGCGCCGCTGGTCGTGTCGATTCCGGCATGGATTCCGGCAGTGCCGCCGTAACCGGTGCCTCCGGTTCCGTCCGTTGCCGCGGCGCCGCCGATGCCGTTGGCCGCAGCGGTGGTAAAGCCGCTCACGGTCAGGTGCGCGTTCATGTCGATGGCACCGCCCTCGGCGTCGCCACCATAGCCGCCGCCACCGGTGACGGAGCCCGCTCCGCCCGTTCCGGAGGCATCCGCGAAAAGCGCGCCGTTCACGGTCAACGAGCTGTCGGCGCGGCTCTCGAATGTGGCCGATCCACCGGTTCCGCTTCCGCCATTCGCGCCCGCGCCGCCGATGGCGCCGGCGGTGAGGCTCACGGTGTTCGCGGTCGTCGTTCCGATCGAACGAAGATAGGACCCGCCGCCAAGCGCCGACCCGCCGTCTCCCTGCCCCGCGCCACCGGCGCCGCCCCCACCGCCGATCGCAATTGCATTCGCGTCGATGTCGGCAAACGAGGCCGTTCCGAATGGTGAGTCCCCGTCGAGGCTGTAGAGTCCGGCTTGCGCGAGGCCTCCGGTGCCGGTTCCGCCGGCCCCGCCGGTTTGCCCTGCGCCGCCGGTTCCACCGGCGCCGCCGAAACCTTGCGCAATGAGACTGACGTTGCCCAGCTGCAGGCTGGATCCGTCGGCGTCGGCAAGGGCAAAGGCTCCGCCAGAACCGAATTCGCCATTGTAATAGCCGCCGACCCCGTCGCCGCCCATGCCGGCCGCGATCGAAGCGCCGTCGCCGGCGCCGCCGTTTCCGCCGGCCGCGGTAACGTCCAGGATCGCATTGCCGCCGCTGATCGAGGAGAATGAGGCGGGAAATTCGATGTTGCCGGCATTGGCGTCAGCCTCGACGTACGCGACTCCGCCTTGCGCATAGCCGCCGTTGCCGCCGAAGCCGAACGTCGCAGATCCGCCCTGCGCCCGAGCGGCGGCATAGATGTCGCCCAGCTCGATGGACCCGGCAACGCCGGAAACGCCGGCATTGCCGCCGTAGGCAGCACCGCCTGTCTGCCCGTTCCCGCCAGTTGCGTTGGCAACCAGCGAGGTGAGCCCGCCAACCGTAATCGCCCCCGGTCCGTAGCTGTAGAGATTCGAGGAGCCGGCCCAGGCGTCGCCGCCGGTGCCGCCGGTGCCGCCTTCGCCGACTGTTCCGCCACTCCCGTCGGCGTTGATCGTGACGGTGCCGGCGACGTTGATCGTGCCGTCCCCGACGGAAAGGCCGGCCGAGCCGCCATAGCCGGTGCCAGCGGTCGTCGCGCTGCCCAGCAGATTGCCGCCATACCCGCTGGCGACCGCGTCGATATTGCCGTTGACGGTGACGATGCCGCCATAGTCGGCGTTGATGTAGATGTTTCCGCCGTAGCCGCTGCCGGCCGTTCCGCTGATTCCGCCGGCGCTGTCCTGGCCGGCGCCATTTGCCGAAAGCGACAAGCCGCCCGTGGTTATCGAACCGGCGTTCCACGCTTCGATGTTGATGCTGCCGCCATAGCCGTCGACGGCAAAGGCGCTGGAGGTCGCCGCGTTCGGATGACTGCCGTCCACGTTGACGGTGGCCACTCCGGCAATGTCGATGGAGCCTCCGGCCGCGAGCAGGCCAACGTCCCCGCCATCGTCATTGGCGTCGATCGCCGTCAGATTGGCGCTTCCGCCGACGCTGATCGCACTTCCGGAGTCCGCTTCGAGAAGGACTTCCGAATTGTAGGCGGGCCATAGCGACGAGAGGTCGAGATTGCCGCCGATCGAAAGCGAATAGCCGCCGCTCGCGAGGAGCAGGATATTGCCCGTCGACCCGCTTCCCGAGGTGGTGAGGCCGAGATCGCCGGCAAAGTCGATGTCGCCCGAGTCCGCGGCTGCGACGATGTCGCCCGTGGCCCAGCCCAGCACGTTCGACGTGTAGTTTCCGGGTCCGAACGTGATTCCGCCCATGAGCCCGCACGGCGCGTCGCCGAAAATTCCGTCGGGCGTATCCCGAAGATGCCAACCCGACCCGAGCACGATCTCGCCATTCTCGACGCCGGCGGCGGTCGCATTGTCGAAACCGATATTGCCGCCAAGGAGCATGGTCAGCGCCTGGTTCTTCGGAACTGCGACCATGTAGATTCGATGCGGGTCGGCGACGCTG
>JBQCFR010000091.1:0-7860 GCA_051958885.1 Tsuneonella sp. | reverse complement strand
CACTTCTACATCACCTTCAAGACCGGCGCGCGCGGTGTCTCGATTCCGCCGCACTTGCGCGAGCGGTTTCCCGACGAGATGACGATCGTCCTGCAGAACAAGTTCTGGGACCTCGCGGTGAACGAGGATGGGTTCCAGGTCGGGCTGAGCTTCAACCAGTTGCCTTCGAAGCTGGTGATCCCGTTCGCGGCGATCACCGCCTTCGTCGATCCCGCGGTCGATTTCGGGCTGCAGTTCCAGGCAACGGTGCCCGACATGGCGCCCGAAGCGCACGAGAACGCGCACAACGATGCGGAACAGGGCGACGGGCCGCCCGTTGCGAGGAGCGAGGACGGCAACGTCGTCACGGTCGATTTCGGCCGCAAGAAGTAGCCGCGGCGCAGACCCGCCGCGCGGCAGGGGAGCGGCGATGGCGCGCAGGAAATCGAGCAAGGCCGACAAGCAAGGCGCCGAGGCGTCCGGCGCGATCACCGACGCGGGCGCGCGCGGGATCAGCAAGGCGCTCGGGGCGGCGACCGGGGATTCGGACGCCATCCCTGGCCCGAGCACCAACCCGGCGACCAACCTCATCATCCACGACGTGCTGATGCGCAGCGGAGGGCGGCTGCTGCGCCACACGATCGAGAAGGGCGTGCTCGCCAACCGCTACGGCGGGCAGAGCGCGAAGAAGATCATCGAGAACCGCAGCCTGGGCCAGGCGCTCCTCGGCTCGCTCGTGGCGCGGATGGCGACGCGTTCGCTGCCAGGCGCGGCGATCGTCGGCGGCGGACTGGTGGTGAAGACGCTCTACGACCGCAGCCGCGGCAAGCGCCAAGCTCGGCGCGCCGGCGACAAGGCCATGAAGGACGCCGAGAAGAAGTGACCCGCCGCCGGCGATCCGCCGGGGCTGAAACCGCACGCAGGGGTTGATTCGTTAAGCAGCCTTGCGGCAACAGCGCGCATGGCCGCTCGCAAGCCCACGCCGCCCGATGCCGCGCCGCCGGAAGCGACGCTCAAGCGCCGCGGCGTGCTGTTCGTCCTCTCCTCGCCCTCGGGCGCCGGCAAGACGACAATCAGCCGCATGCTGCTCGCCGCCGATTCGGAGATCAAGCTCTCGGTCTCGGTCACTACCCGGCCGATGCGCCCCGGGGAGCGCGACGGGATCGACTATCACTTCGTCACCGACGCCGAGTTCGAGGCGATGGTCGCGGAGGACGACTTCTACGAGTGGGCGCACGTCTTCGGGCACAGCTACGGCACCCCCAAGGGGCACATCCGCGCGGCGCTGAAGGACGGTCAGGATTTCCTGTTCGACATCGACTGGCAGGGCACCCAGCAGCTCTACCAGAAGGATCAGCAGGACGTCGTGCGCGTGTTCATCCTGCCCCCCAGCCTGCCCGAACTGCGCCGCCGGCTCGAATCGCGCGCGCAGGACAGCGCGGAAGTCATCGACGGCCGGATGCAGCGCGCGAGGGCCGAGATCAGCCACTGGGACGCCTACGACTACGTGGTGATCAACGAAGACGTCGACGCGTGCTTTGCAAAGGTGCGCGAAATCCTCCACGCCGAGCGCATGAAGCGCCAGCGCCAGACCGGGCTGATCCCGTTCGTGCGCGAGTTGATGGCGTGAACGAGCGGCCTCGCGGCCGCAGGCAACAGGATCATTTCGTCACGAAGATCGGCCGCGAGTAGCGTACGTACGGGCCGTTCAGGCCAAGTCCTGGAGCAAGACTATCGACCTGGTAAGTGACCAGGAGCGTCTTTTCCGACGCGCCCGCCACCCGCTGGACCGCCGGCGTGGAAATCTCTGCAGTGAAGCTCGAGTTGTTGAGCAGGTAGGGCGACGAACGTCCGAGCGCCACCGAATAGCTCTCGAGCTGGCTGTCGCTGAGCTTGTTTCCCGTCGCGTATTGAACCATCGCGTAGCGCGCGACATCGGCAGATGCGTTCCGCAGCGCGTTGTAGTTCTGCAGCCCGACCCCGACCTGAAGCACGCCGAAGAGCAGCAGCAGGAACACCGGGGCGAGGAGCGCAAACTCGACCACCACCGATCCGCGCGGGTCGGCGGCCAGCTTCGCTGAGCGGCCCCAAGTCACGAGACCTGGATCTTTCGTTCGACGCTGAAATTCACCGGCCCACTTACGCCCATGGTGGTCCAGATCGGGACGTAGCGATCGCTGATGACCAGCTTCACGTAAGTGGACCGCGCTTCGCCAGTCGCGCAGGTCGGCGCGCTCGCGACATAGGCGTTGGTTCCGCAGCGATAGATCTCGCTGATCGTGACGTTGTCGTCAGGGTTCGTGCCGGCGGGATCGATCGAGGTTTCGACGATGCCGCGGATCGTCTCGCGGCTGGCAGCATCGGCCGGCGGCGAACTCCGCACGACCGCGGCGGCTTCCGCCATCGCGCTGTCGAGCTCGCTCTGCCGCGAAACCATCAGGCTGACCTGAAAGCCGCCGAGCGCCATCAGCAGCAGCACGGGGGCCACGATCGCCGTTTCCACGGCCATCACGCCGCTGCGGCACCGCGCCAGCGCCTCGAGGATGCCGATGGACATCAGGCGACCAGCTTGACGGTGGACTTGGTGTTCACGACGGTGGTGGTGTTGGTCATCCCGGAAGGGCAGAACGTCGTCATGTTGGCATTGCCGGTGAGCGTGATGGTCGCGGCCACGATCATCAGGCACTGGCTGGACACACCGGCCGTCCCGGCGAAGTTCATGCCGCTTTTGGGCAGATAGATCGTGCCGTTCAGCAGCGTGTTCGCGTTGCCGTTGATCTTGTTCCTCGAGCTGCCGGGCGAACTCCGGTCCTCGAAGACCAGCATGCCCGCCAGCTTGTTGGCATCGTCTGCCGAGACCCCTTTCGACATCAGTTGAGCCGCCGTCATCGCGGTCAGATTGACGTTCGATCCGCCGTTGATGTCGATATAGGCGCCGTTCTTGAGAACGAACATCACACCCGATCCGGTGACCTGGTACTGCCCGGGAATCTTCAGCCCGCCGCCGTCGATCATGTAAACGCCCGGTGCAAAGACGGTGGTGCAACCGATCTGCATGTCGGCATAAGTGCCCGGCAGCACCGTCGCCTGATCGGGGGTGGTGAGGACGGTCGTGCCCGACTGCGTCTTCGTGGTGACGGTGGTCGCGACCTCCCACGAGGCGCTGGTGCCGCTCGCGTTGTTGGTCTTGGTCACTCGCCGCGTGGTGGTGGTCGTGACCCCATCGACCGTGTCGTTCTCGACCAGGGTGTATAGCGCGGTGGTGCTGCTCGTTTGCCGCGACTTGCCCTTCGCGCTCGTATCGACTGACCATGTCGCCGCGGCGAGTTCG
Source organism: Tsuneonella sp. (assembly GCA_051958885.1). GTDB lineage: Bacteria > Pseudomonadota > Alphaproteobacteria > Sphingomonadales > Sphingomonadaceae > Tsuneonella. The sequence continues at coordinate 4,550 of JBQCFR010000091.1, read as the reverse complement.
GCCGAAGTCAGAATGCCGTCATTGTTCGCGTCGGGACTGTACCCTTTGTAGTAGTTATACGTCGTATCCACGCCGGTTGTCACATTGGCACGGGTCGTCTTCGTTCCCTTCACGCAGGTGTATTGACGCGAAACCAGGCTTTCGGCGGGCTGAGGCGGCGTGAGCTTCTTGAACGGATCGTACAACCCGTCCAGATGCTCGAGAATCGTATCGTCGGTATTTTCCTTGAACCAGTCGTCGATGCCGCCGGCACTGAGGATCCAGCCGGCGTCGATGGTTGGCGAGCCATTGACCGTAATCGAGTTCTCCGAGGTGGACAGCGCGGCGAGGCCACACGAAGCCGTCAGCACGGAGTTGCCGCCGATGGTGATCGCTCCTTCGGCATCGTCGTCCACCGCGATCAGGCAGCTGGTGTAGGTCTTGCCCTCCTGGAAGCTCGCCTGCGCAAACACCGCGACGGTGGTAGCCTTCCCGGTGAGGAAGCTGGAAAACGGCAGTTGCTTCGATGCGGAGGCGGAGACGATCACCGAGTTGTTCGTGCCGCCCGCGTAGTTCGCCTGGGTGACTGACAGATCGCCCGGCCTGGTGGCGAAGTCCTTCGTCACCGCGAGGTTTGAGGCGAACTCCTGCCGCGCACGCGCCTGGTAAGTGGCTTGGGTAGCGGCGTCCGATTGCGCCCAGGCGCCGGCGATGGCGGCTTGATCGACGGCAAACTGGAGTTCGCGCTTCCACATGTACCATTGCGCGGTGTCGACCGCTAACCCGGCGCCGCCGATCAAGGCCGGCATTCCCAGCGCGACAATCAGGGCGGCGTTTCCGCTCCGACTTGTCCAAACTTTGTTCAAGAGGCTGGCGATCGCGCCCATTGCTACAATAATCCGTCTGACGATTTCGACGGAGCGATCTGTTCTTCAAGTTCATAACAACTGGTGAACTATTAACAAAGGATTTTTCTACACTATCGAGGGTTAGATATCGATAGTTAGGTTCTGCTAGGGACGGGTAGCAGTCAAACCTGTTGGAGACGCGGCTGGCTCCTTTTCCTCTGCACCGCCTGTACCTCGCAAAGTTTGCGGCTGCCCCCTCCGCGACGCGCGCGCTCGGCGAGCCGCACGCCATCTCGCGCTCGACGACCGGCGGCGAACCCGGGAACCAGCAAGCAGACCAGGATTTCTTCATGCACAGTCTCGGGCAGGTGGGTCGTTCCGGGCAAAGCAGGAGCATGGAACATGAAGAAGATCGTCTTGGCGCTCGCCCTCGCGAGCGGGTTTCTCGTTTCCGCGTGCAACACAGTGCACGGCGCTGCCGAGGATGTGAAATCGGTCGGTGACTGCGCCGATGGCAAGCCGGGGAACTGCTGAGCTGCCGATCATGGCAGGTAAGCCGTAAGGGTTCGGAGCGCGGGCAGGCGAATAGCCTGCCCGGCTTCGGCCTATTTGGAAAACGCTAGGGCAGGCCTGCGCCGGGCGAATCGACGCGGCACGCCAGGATCTTGCCGTTCGCCCCCGCCGATACGTGGTCGCGGTGCGAGCTCGGCGCGACGAGCATGAACAGCGTGCGCCCGTCCGCCCCGCCGAGCATGCAGGCGTAGCAATTGAGGCGGCCCGTCTCGACGGTTTCGAGAACCGTTCCCCCTTCAGCGATCCGCACGCACTGCGGCGCGAGCGGATTGGCGAACCAGATCGCGCCATCTGCATCGAGACAGATGCCGTCGGGAATCGCAGGCCGCGTGTCCGCCCAGGTCCGCCGGTCGTGCAGCGTGCCGTCGGGCGCGATCGTGAACGCGGTGAGCTTGCCGCCGAGCGTCTCGCCGACCACGAACGTCTTGCCGTCGGACGTGATGATCGCCCCGGTGGGGAAGCTGAACAGCGCATCGCCCGCAGCGGAACTCACCGAACCGTCGGCCTGCACGAGCGCGATCGGCGTCTGCGGGTGGTCGGCCAGCACGCTCGGTGCCCCGCGCGCGGAAATCTCGCCGTCGAGATCGAACCCGAAGTTGCCGACATAGGCGCGGCCCTGCGCGTCGACGACCATGTCGTTGCACCAGTAACTCGCCAGGCCGGACAAGTCTGCATGGCGCGCGAAGCGGCCATCGGGCCAGCGACGCCAGAGCTCCTGCGCCTGCATCTTGACCACCAGCAGCGATCCGTCGGGCATCCACCCGAGCCCGGAAGGCTGCTCGCCGCCCTCGAGCTGCAGCTCGGTGCGGACGTCGCCGCCCTCCTCGCTCACCGAGCAGACGCGGTGCGTGTAGAAGTCGGAGAACCACAGGCGGCCCTCATGCCAGCGCGGCCCTTCCGCAAAGTGCAGCCCGCTGGCGACCTCGCGCACCGCGCCGCTCATTTCAGGCCGGCTCGGCGAAGTGGCTCGGCAGGTGCGCGTTGACGATCCCGCCGTCGATGGTGACCGTCTCGCCCACCGTGTAGTCGCCCGCGCGGCTGGCGAGGTAGACGGCGGTGCCGCCCATGTCCCACTTGTCGCCCACGCGCTTGTTCGGAATGCCCGCTGCCGAGCGCTCCTCATGGTCGCGCGCCGCCTTGTTCATGTTCGACGGGAACGCGCCCGGTGCGAGGCTGGTGACGTAGATGTGATCCTTGACCAGCCGCGCGGCCATGCGCCGGGTGAGGTGGATCAGCGCGGCCTTGCTCGCCTGGTAGCTGTAGGTTTCCCACGGATTGACCCGCTGCCCGTCGACGGAGGTGATGTTGATCACCTTGGCCGGCTGCCCGGCGCTCGCGGCCGCCTTGAGCAGGGCGTGGAGCTTCTGCGTGAGGAAGAACGGGGTCTTGACGTTGAGATCGAGCACCTTGTCCCACCCGGCCTCGGGGAAATCGAGGTAGTCCGCGCCCCACGCGGCGCCGGCGTTGTTGACGAGGATATCGAGCTTGCTCTCCTTGGCGGAGATTTCGCGCACGAGTTCCTCGATCCCCTCCATCGTCGAGATGTCGCCCTGGATCGGGATCACCTTGTCGCCGAGCTCCGCGGCCGCCTCGTGCAGCTCCCCGCCCTTGCGCGCGGTGATGTAGACCCGCTCGATTCCCTCGGCGAGGAAACCCTCGACGATCATCCGGCCGATCCCGCGGCTGCCACCGGTCACCAGCGCCACACGGCCCTTGAGGCCGAACATTTCTTCGAGGGTCATGTCTCTTTCTCCTTGTCCAGCGCTCGCACGTAGGCTTCGACAAGCTCCGCGTGAGCGGATGTGGGTGCTTGGCCTCTCTAGCGACAGCCGCTCATCCTGAGCTTGTCGAAGGATGCACGCGCAAGCTCGGCATCAATACCCGCTCAGCTCCGCCACGCGGTTCGCGTGGTAGTACACGTCACCGAGGAATTCTGCGAGTGCGCGGTCACGCTTCATGTAAAGGCCGATGTCGTACTCGTCGGTCATGCCGATGCCGCCGTGCATCTGCACGCCTTCCTTGACCGCGAGCCCCGCCGCCTTGCCAACCTTGGCCTTGGCGACCGAGGCCATCAGCGACGCGCTCTCGCTGCCCGCATCGAGCAGTTGCTGCGCCTTGATGGTCACCGCGCGGGCGATCTCGACTTCCGAATAGAGGTGCGCAGCGCGGTGCTGGAGGGCCTGGAATTCGCCGATCAGCTTGCCGAACTGCTTGCGCTGCTTGAGGTAATCGACGGTCCGGTCCATCGCCCCGCGCGCGACACCGACGCCCTCGGCCGCGGCGCCGACCCGGCCTGCGTCGAGCACGCGGCCGAGCACTTCGCGCCCGCCGTCAACCTCGCCGATCACCGCGTCCCCGTCGAGTTCCACGCCGTCAAGCGTCAGGTGACTCGCCATCGAGCTGTCGACCAGCCGCACCGAGTTGTGCCCCAGGCCCGCCGCGTCCTTGGGCACCGCAAACAGTGTCACCCCCTGCTCGTCATCGTCCGCGCCCGAGGTGCGCGCCGCGACGACGATCATGTCCGCGCTGGCGCCGTGGAGTACGAAGTCCTTCTTGCCGGTCAGCCTGAAGCCATTGCCTGACCTCTCCGCGCGCGTGGCGATGCGTTCGGGGCGGTGCTTGGCGCCCTCGTCGATCGCCACGGCGAACACGCTGTCGCCCGACACGAGGCCCGGCAGGTAGCGGCCGCGCAGGTCGTCGCCGGCCTGCCCCAATGCAGTGGCCGCCATGACCGAGCTGGTGAGGAAAGGCGACGGGGTGAGGTTGCGCCCGATCTCCTCGAGCACGATGCCGGCCTCGACGTTGCCCATGCCGAGCCCGCCGTCGGCTTCCGGTACGAGGATGCCGGTGAAGCCCATCTCGGCCATCTGCTTCCACAGGTCGTGGCCGAACCCGTCCTGGCAATTCTCGTCGCGCCAGCGGCGCAGCTGCTTGGCGATGGCACCTTCCTCGCCCATGAACTGGCGCGCGGTGTCGGCGAGCATCGCCTGATCGTCGTCGTGATAAAGCGGCATTCTAGCTCCCATCCGTTCGTCCTGAGGAGCGAGGCCAGCGGCCGAGCGTCTCGAAGGACATGTGGCGCCGTGCTGGTCCTTCGAGACAGGGTTCAGACTGCGTCTTCACCCCTCCTCAGGACGAACGGCTGTTGTT
>JBQCFR010000090.1:0-8640 GCA_051958885.1 Tsuneonella sp. | reverse complement strand
GATCACCGCGTCGACGTGCGGGTAGGGATAGACGTAGTGCAGCCGCACCCACGGCACCTCGCCCTCCGGTGTGCGCAGCTGGCCGAGCTCGCGCGCGAGATCGGTCATGTGCGCCCGCACCGGGTGGCCCTTCCACATGCGCTCCTCGTGCCGGGTGTCGACCCCATAGGCCGAGGTGTCCTGGCTGATCACCAGCAGCTCCTTGGTGCCCGCCGCGACGAGCTTCTCCGCCTCGCGCAGCACCGCATCGATGCGCCGGCTGGCGAGCTTTCCGCGCAGCTGCGGGATGATGCAGAAGGCGCAGGCGTGATTGCAGCCCTCGGAAATCTTGAGGTAGCTGTAGTGCCGCGGGGTCAACTTGACGTCCGGTTGCGGGATCAGGTCGACGAATGGCCCCTGCGCCGGCGGGGCGGCCTCGTGCACCGCCTCGACCACCTGCTCGTACTGGTGCGCGCCCGTCACCGCGAGCACTTCAGGGAAGCGCGCGCGGATCGTGTCGGCCTCTTCGCCCAAGCAGCCGGTCACGATCACGCGGCCGTTCTCGGCGATCGCCTCGCCGATGGCCTCGAGGCTTTCCTCTTTCGCCGAATCGAGGAAGCCGCAGGTGTTCACCAGCACCACGTCCGCCCCGGCGTAATCGGGGCTCATCGCGTAGCCGTCGGCGCGCAGGCGCGTGAGGATGCGCTCGGAATCGACGAGCGCCTTGGGACAGCCGAGGCTGACCATCCCGACGCGGCGGGCGTCGGGGATCGTGGTGACCGGCGAATCGGGCATTGCGCGGCGCGCCCTACACTTGCTCACGCGTTTGCGCTACTGCCGCGGCGATAACATAAGCGAGGAATGCCTTGGGTCCGGTAAACTGGTTCGCCGTCGTTCTCGCCGCAGCGCTGGCCGGGGCCCTGGCAATCGCCTGGTTCGGGCCGGTGTTCGGCCGCGCCAAGGCGCGCAAGGTCGCCCCCGGGAAGATCGCCGCGCGTTCGCGGCCTGAGGTCGTCGTGCTCGTCACCGGCCTGCTGCTGCTCGTCACCGCGGCGATGATGGGGCACCTGTTCGCCCGCGTGGGGGCGGCGACGCTCGCCGAGCGTCCCTGGCTCTATTTCATGATGAGCGGCGGGCTGGCGCTCGCCTTCGTCATCCCGGCGCTGTGGATCAGCTTCAGCCACATCAAGGTGCCCACCCGGGTCGCGATGATCGACGCCGGCTACTGGCTCGCCGCGTACCTCGCGATGGGGCTGGTGTTCTGGCTGATGGGCTGAGGTGGCAAACTGCCCTCGCCCCTTCAGGGGAGAGGGCTCTCCGGCCTACCCACCCGCAGGTGTCGGAACGATCTCCACCACCAGGTCGCCCGCTTCAAGCGTGCAGGTCTCCCAGAAGCCAAGCTCCCGGTCGCCGCGATAGACGCGCAGGCCGCGGCCGCCGGTCGCCAGATCGTCGAGGCTGCGGCCGATCTCCTCGGGCCGGACCGGGCGCTCGACGAGCTGGACCCGTCCGCCCACCGAGGCGAGATCGGCCATGTAGTCGGCCACGTGGCTGCCTTGCGCGCTGCCGGCGAGCAGCAGGCCGGTGAAGCGCACCGGGTTGATGACGTTGTCAGCGCCGGCCTGGCGGGCGAGCAGTTCGTTGTCGTCGGCGCGCACGACCACGCTGATCGGCACGCTTGGCGCGAGGTGCCGCACGGTCAGCACGATCAGGATCGAGGCGTCATCGCGCCCGGCCGAGACGAGCACCGTGCGCGCGCTGTCCACGCGCACCGCCACGAGGTTCTCGTCGCGCGTGGCGTCGGCGGCCATCACGTTGCAGCCGAGTTCCTCCGCCTCGGCGAGCCGCTCCTCGCTGGTGTCCATCACCACGATGCAGCTCGGATCGGTGCCGCGCTCGATCAGCTCGCGCACGGCTTCGGATCCCGAGATGCCGAAGCCGATCACCACCACGTGGCCCGAAAGCCGCTTCTGGATGCGCTTCATGCGCCACTTCTCCCAGCCCCTGCGAATGACGAAATCGTAGGCAGCGCCCACGAAGATGAACAGCACCGCGAAGCGGATCGGGGTGACGATCACCGCCTCGATCAGCCGCGCCCGGTCGCTGACCGGGGTGATGTCGCCGAACCCGGTGGTGGTGATCGAGATCATCGTGAAATAGATCACGTCGAGCAGACTGACGTGCCCGTCGTGGGTGTCGGACAGTCCGGTGCGGTCGAGCCAGTGGATCAGTACCACGAACGCGACCAGCCCGAGCGCCAGCGCGATGCGGATGAATGCATCGGCCCACAGCGGCACGCCGACCTTGCGGCGCAGCGGATGGTACCCGGGCTCGACGCGCTTGGGCCTCATCGCGAGTGCGCGCTCAGCCGTACCGTGCGCCGAGCTCGCCCAGCGAGGCGTGGTGCGTGAGGTCGAGCTTCAGCGGAGTCACCGCGATGTAGCCGTCGGCGATCGCTTCGAGATCGGTGCCGTGGTCGAGCGTGTGCTCGATCGCCTCCAGCCCGAACCAATAGTATTTGTAGCCGCGCGGATCGCGCCCTTCGACCACGGTGCCGCGCGAATAGTCGTGAAACCCCTGGCGCACGGCGCGGATGCCCTTGACCGCGTCCGCCGCGAGCGCCGGGAAGTTGACGTTGACCAGCGTGCGCCTGGGCAGCGGCACGTCGAGCAGCGGGGCGAGCACTTTCGCGCCCCACGCGCGCGCCGCGTCGAACGGCACCGCGTCGCCCATGCCCTCGCTGGCATAGACCTGGCTCAGCGCGATCGCGCGGATGCCGGCGAGCGCGCCCTCGATCGCGGCGGAGACCGTGCCTGAGTACGTCACGTCGTCGGCGAGGTTCGCGCCGCGGTTGATCCCTGAGAGGATCACGTCGGGCGCGACGTCCATCACCTGCCGCAAGCCCAGCGTGACCGCGTCGGTGGGGGTGCCGGTGACGGACCAGTGGCGTTCGTCGTGCTTGCGCAGCCGCACCGGGCGGGTGAGCGTGAGCGAGTGGCCCGCGCCCGACTGCTCCTCGCTCGGCGCGCAGACCCAGATATCGTCGGAAAACTCGCGCGCGATCTCCTCGAGCACCTTGAGGCCGGGGGCGTGGATGCCGTCGTCGTTGGTGAGGAGAATTCTCAATCTGCGTCCTTCATATCCGTTCGCCCTGAGCTTGTCGAAGGGCCGCACTTCAGTTTGGCGCGGCGCTAGAAGAAAGAGCGGTGCTTCGACAAGCTCAGCACGAACGGATAGGAGGTTTGGAGGCATTTTCCGGATGCCTCGGCCGCCGGATCAAGGTTGCGGGGTAAGCTTCTCCAGCCCGCCCGCATACGGCCTGAGCGCCGCCGGCACTTCCACCGAGCCGTCCGCCTGCTGATAATTCTCCAGCACCGCCACCAGCGTGCGCCCGACCGCGAGGCCCGAGCCGTTGAGGGTGTGGACGAACGCAGGCTTGCCGTTCTCCGCGCGGTAACGGGCGTTCATCCGCCGCGCCTGGAAATCGCCGCACCAGCTCACCGAGCTGATCTCGCGGTAGGCGCTCTGGCCGGGCAGCCAGACCTCGAGGTCGTAGGTCTTCTTCGCGCCGAACCCCATGTCGCCCGCGCACAGCAGCATCGTGCGATAGGGCAGGCCGAGCATCTCGAGCACGGTTTGCGCGCTGCGCAGCATGTGCGCGTGTTCGGCCTCGGCATCCTCGGGGCGGCAGACCGAGACCAGCTCGACCTTGTCGAACTGGTGCTGGCGGATGTAGCCGCGCGTGTCCTTGCCCGCGGAGCCTGCTTCCGAGCGGAAGCAGGGGGTCAGCGCGGTAAGCCGCAGCGGCTGCGACAAGTCCTCGATGATGCTTTCGCGCACCGAGTTTGTGAGGCTGACCTCGCTCGTCGGGATCAGCCAGCGCCCATCGGTCGTCGCGAACGAGTCTTCGGCGAACTTGGGCAACTGCCCGGTGCCGAACATCGCCTCCTCGCGGACCAGCAGCGGGGTGGCACACTCGGCGTAGCCATGTTGAACCGTTTGTACGTCGAGCATGAACTGCGCGAGCGCGCGCTGCAGCCGCGCCATTTGCCCGCGCAGGAACGTGAACCGCGCGCCGGCGATCAGGACGCCGATCTCGAAGTCCATGCCCAGCGCCGGGCCGATGTCGGCGTGCTCGGCGGGAGCGAAGGCGAAGCTGCGGCGTTCGCCCCAGCTCGCGACCTCCACGTTGCCCGTTTCGTCCGCGCCCTCGGGCACGTCATCGGCGGGGCGGTTGGGCAGGCTCGCAAGCACACCGTTGAGCTCGGCCGTGAGGCCGCGGTCCTGCTCCTCGAGCGCGGGCAGCTCGGCCTTGATCTGGGCGACTTCGGCCTTGAGCGCTTCGGCGGCGTTCGTGTCGCCCTTGCCCATCGCGGCGCCGATCGCCTTGCTTGCCTCGTTGCGGCGGTTCTGCAGCTCCTGCGCACTCGTGGCGGCCGCCCGCCGCTGCTCGGCGAGCGCGAGGATCGCGGCCGCCGCCGGCTCGGCTCCGCGGCGGGCGAGGGCGGCGTCGAAGCCCGCAGGGTCGTCGCGGATCAGGCGGATATCGTGCATGCGCCGCCGCCTACCCGAGCGGCTTTGGGGGCGCAATGCGGGAACCTGCGCCGCGGCGAGAGGTAGATCACCGGATAGGGCCGGCAGCATGCGGCGGTCCGCCCGCCGCAGGGGAAGCGCGACGTGGACCAGCAAGCAATTCGGCCGCCGCGGCGGACGCCGTTCATCGATGCGCTCGACGGTGCGCTCCGGCTGGGGCGGAAAGTCGGCCTGCTCGATCCGGTCGAGCTCACCGCCGATCGCCTGCTCGCCCGCGCGGTGGAAGCGACCGGCCTCGACGACTTCGGCGACCCCTGGTTCAAGGCGCCGCTCGAGGTGTTGCTCGCCTCGGTGCGCGGCGAGGCGCGGCTCAACGCCGCCGGCGAGGTCTCCGCCGCCGCGCAGTTCCACCATGTCCTGCGCGACCGGTTGCTGGCGCAGTGGTGGTTCAAGCGGCATCCGGAAATCCTCGCCCGCCCACTCAAGCGCCCGGTGGTGATCGTCGGCCCGATGCGTTCGGGCACCACCCGGCTCCACCGGCTGCTCGCCGCCGACCGGCGCTTCAGCCACATGCGCAGCTTCGAGACGATCAGCCCGGTGCCGCGCCCCGAGTTCGAAGAGGTGCTGGCGGGCAGGGCGGAGGACTTTCGCCCGGTGCTTGCCGGCCGGATCATGAAAGTCGCCCGGCTCGCCAACCCGCGCACGCTGTCGATCCATCCCACCGGCCCCTACGAGCCGGAGGAAGAGCTCGGCCTGCTGGTCGCCAGCATGTGGGGCATGAAGCACGAGGCGCAGTGGACGGTGCCGAGCTACGGCCGCTGGTACGAAGGCGAGGACGCGACGCCGGCCTATCGCCACCTTGCAAACCTGCTGCGGCTGGTCGGCTGGTCGCAGCAGGTCAGCTCGCTGCGCCCGTGGATTCTCAAGACCCCGCAGCACATGCTCGACCTGCCCGCGCTGCTGAAGGTGTTCCCCGACGCGCGGCTGATCTTCACTCACCGCGATCCGCGCCGCGTGGTCGGCAGCGCGGCTTCGCTGGCGTGGAACCAGACGATCATCTATTCCGATCACGCCGATGCGCCGGCGGTGGGCCGCGAATGGCTGAACAAGACGGCGCTCATGCTCGAACGCATGCGAAACTCCCGCCGAACGCTGCCGAACGAGCGCTTCATTGACGTCCAGTACGACGAGATGGAGCGCGACTGGCGCGGCGCGATGGGGCGCATCTACCGCTTCCTCGGGCTCGACATCGCCCCCGCGCTGCCGGGCATGGAGCGCTATGTGAGGCGCAGCCGGGCCCTCAAGCGCCACCCCCACCGCTACAGCCTCGCCGAGTTCGGGCTCGACGAGGGCGAGGTGATCGAACGCATGGGCAATTACGCCGAACGCTTCGCGGTGCCGATGGAAGGCAAGGTGCCGCCGCTGCGCCGCCGGCTGGCGAGGCGCTAAAGACAAGCCCCGAACTCCGCTCTCCAATCTCACATTGACTCGGATCGGGCGCGCACCCGAATATCGGCGCCCGAGAGCCCGAACCGATGAAGCATTCCGCCGACTATCCGCTCGCCAGCCGCCCGGTGATGGGCTTCGAGGACGAGTACCCGGCGGGGATGATCGACCCGTCGCACAGCCACCCGCGGTCGCAGCTGACCTATTGCACCTCGGGCGTGATGCTCGTGATCGCGGCGGACGCGGTGTTCATGCTGCCCCCGCGGCGCGCGATCTGGATCCCCGCCGGCACCGAGCACGAGGTGCACTGCCGCGGGCCGGTGTTGTCATGCACGCTCTACATCGACCCGGTGCTCGACCACGCCCCGCAAGCCGCGCGGGTGGTCGAGGTGTCGGACCTGGTGCGGGCGCTGATCTTCGAGGTCGGCGGATTCGAACCCGACTACGATCTCGAGGCGCGCGAAGGACAGATCGCGGGGCTGCTGCTCGCCGAGCTCAAGCGGATGCCGGTGACTCCGACCGACATGCCGAGGCCCCAGGACCCGCGGCTGCTGCGCGTGTGCCATGCCTTGATCGAGGACCCGACCGACGGACGCGATCTCGACGCCTGGGCGACGCTCGCGGCGATGGGCCGCCGCACCTTCACCCGCGCATTCCGGCGCGAGACCGGCGCGGGGCTAGCGACCTGGCGCCAGCAGGTGCGGCTGATGGCCGCGATCCCCAAGCTCGAGGCGGGCCAGTCGGTCACCACCGTCGCCTTCGATGTCGGCTACGAGAGCCCGAGCGCGTTCACCGCCACGTTCCACCGGGTGTTCGGGCTGCCGCCGAGCGCGTTTATCTCGCGCCCGCGCGAGGAGCCGGAGGGGTGAACCAGAAGTTCGGCGGCGGCGCCGGGTTCGGCCAGAGCTGCGCGAGCGTGTCGCCGGCGTAGAGCCGCCCGCCCTTCATCACCGCCGCAATCGCGCGCGTGTTGGCGATGTCTAGCCGCGGGTCCTTGTCGAGCACCACGAGGTCGGCGAGCTTGCCCGGCTCGAGCGAACCCAGGTCCGCCTCGCGGCCGATCGTCTTCGCGCCCGAGATCGTCGCCGCCTCGAGCACTTCGGCTGGCGTCCAGCCGCCCATCTGGTGTGCTTCCATCTCCCAGTGCGTGCCCATGCCCGGCACCTCGCCGTGGGCGCCGATGGCGACCAAACCGCCCGCGCGCTTGACCTTGAGCGCGCTCGCCGCGTTGAGCGTGAACCAATAGCCGGAAGGGTCATGCCACGCGGGCTGCCAGAACTTCTGGTCGCGGAACCACGGCGGGGCGAACCGCGCGTACTTGGGATCGTCATGCGGGGTGTCGCGGGCGATGAAGAAATCCTGCGCCGGGTAGCCGCCGTGCGTGATCTGCAGCGTCAGGTCGTAGCTCGTGCCGCCGCGCGCGAGCAGCTGGACCACGTCGTCGTAGAGGATCGGCGGCGGAATCGAGTGCTCGTTGCCCGAATAACCGTCGAGAATGTGCGTGTAGTCGAGCTTGGCCGCGAGCGCCCCCTCGGTGGTCGGCTGCAGCCCGCGCGCGAGCGCCTTCTGCGCGATCCACTCACGCACGCGGCGGTTGCCGCTGCGGTACATCTTGATGTTGTCGAGCCGGTAGAAGTCGCGGTAGCGCCGCAGCACCGCCTCGACCTGCTCGGGCGAGCGGAAGTCGTTAAAGCTGAACAGCGCGGTACCGGTCGAGAAGATGCGCGAACCCAGCGTCATCCTGGCGTCGAGCGCGTCCTGGTAGGCGAGCATGTCGATCGTCAGCGTCGATGGGTCGAACGCGGTCGTGACGCCGTAGGCGAGGTTCGCTGCCGGACCCCACGGCGCGAAGTCGAGCACGTCGCGGCGGATGTCGGCGACGTGGTCGTGCACGTCGACCAGGCCCGGGATGACGAACTTGCCGGCAAGGTCGCGCCGCGCCGTGCCCGGCGGAACGGCGAGCGAGCCGCGGGGGCCGACCTCCGCGATGCGGTTGCCCTCGATCAGCACGTCGGCATCGGGCAGCGCGCCTTGCGGTCCTTCGGTCAGCACGGTCGCGCCGGTGAGCAGCAAGCGGCCGGTGGGCACGTCGCGCGGAACGGTGATCACCGCCTCGGCCTGGGTCACCGGGCCGTCGGCGAGCGCGCGTTCGAACAGCGTCGAGCCGACCGACCAGTAGATCGTCCGCCCGTCGGCGCTCCAGCCGAAGAAGTCGGCGCCGACGTCGCTCAACTGCTCGTGCCCCGCCGGCTCGCGCGAGAGGTCGATCTCCTCGCCCGACTTGGCGAGCGTCACGAGGTGGAGCTGCTGCGCGAACTGCGCGAGCGCGTGGCGGCCATCGGGGCTTACCCGCAGATCGTCGGCCTGCGCCGGGCCCTCGGCGAAGTACCAGTTTGGCCCTCCGACGCCGACGAGCTTGGTGCCGTCGCTCACGCGGTAGACCCCGTCGGGGCGGTTGAGCAGCAGCGTGCCGTCGGCGAGGAAATGCGGCGTGCCGCCCATCTGCCCGCTGGCGAGAACCTTGCCGTCGGCGAGCCGCACGAGCTGCGCGTCGCGGAACTCACCGAATTCGACATAACTCGCGCGGCGATCGGCACTCGGCGAACGGATCGCCAGCACCGATCCGTCGGGCGCGTAGAGGGGATGCGTGTAGAAGGCGTCGTGCGACGTAAGCTGCCGGGC
>JBQCFR010000089.1:0-11644 GCA_051958885.1 Tsuneonella sp. | reverse complement strand
AGCGGCTCGCCCATGCCCATCATCACGATGTTGGTAAGCAGGCGGCCGTCGGCGGTGTACTCTGCTTCGGATTCCTCCTCGGCGAAGTCCATCTTACCCTTGGGCCATTCGCCGAGCGCATCGCGCGCGAGCATGACCTGGCCGACGATCTCGCCCGGGGTCAGGTTGCGCACCAGCTTCATCGTGCCGGTGTGGCAGAAGCGGCAGTTGAGCGTGCAGCCGACCTGGCTCGATACGCACAGCGTGCCGCGGTCCGCGTCGGGGATGAAGACCATCTCGAACTCGTGCCCGTCGGCGGTGCGCAGCAGCCACTTGCGCGTGCCGTCGCTCGAATGCTGCGCCTCGACCACTTCGGGCCGGCCGATCACGAACCGTTCGGCGAGCCATGGGCGCATCGCCTTGGAAATGTCGGTCATCGCCGCGAAATCGGTGACGCCGCGGTGGTAGAGCCAGTGGAACACCTGCTTGGCGCGCAGACGAGACTGCTTGGTGTCCAGTCCGGCCTCGCCGAACAGCTCGATCAAGCGCTTCATTGACAAGCCGATCAGGTCGACCCGGCCGTCGGCGCGTGGCGTGATGTCGCGCGCGACGGGAACGGGATCGATCTGTCCCGGGATGCTCATCAGGGCGGTGTCGGCCATTGCGCGGGGCATATAGGTTGCGCTGCCGGGGAGGCAAACTCTCTCGCGCGAACACTCGCGAGCCCGCCGTGTTCCTGCCGTTTGTCGGCCCGCTGGCGCCGTTCGCCGAGGCGCTTGTTGCCCGAAAACAACAGAAACGCCGTTGTATGAGGTTCATGAAACCGGCGCGGATTCCTGCCGTTTCCGCGGTCCATGGCGAATGGCCGAGGCCTTCGCCGGGAACGTGAAAAGGGAACTACCATGAAAAAGATTGCTATGCTCGCCGCCACCGGGTCGCTCCTGGCGTTCGCAGCCCCCGCGATGGCGCAGGAAGCGCCGTTCTCCGGCCTCCGCGTCGGGGTCGAGGCCGGCTACGACCACTTGCGCTCGGGCAGCAGCGAAGACGTCGACACCACCCGCGACCTCAAGCAGTCGATGGACGGCGTCGCCTACAAGGGCGTCATCGGCTACGACGCCGCGGTGAGCCCCAACGTGCGCGTCGGCGCCGAAGCCTCGTACGGCGACAGCTCGGCGAGCTGGGATAACAACAACAACGCCCCCAATGTGTTCAACCTGGGCCACGTCGATGCCGGCCGCGAGATCTACGTCGGCGGGCGCGTCGGGTTCGTCACCTCGCCGCGCACGATGCTCTACGTCAAGGGCGGCTACACCAACCAGCGCTTCGGACTCGAGGGCTCCGACGGCACCGTCAACCTCAACCAGCGGCTCGACACCGACGGCTGGCGCGTGGGTGCGGGCGTCGAATACGCGATCTCGAACAAGGCCTACGTCGGCGCCGAGTACCGCTATTCGAACTACAGCAAGGGCGAGTTCGACTTCGAAGGCAGCACCCCCGACAGCAGCCGGTTCAACATCGACACCGACCGCCACCAGGTGATGGCGACGGCCGGCATTCGCTTCTAATTGCCGAAAACCGAAGAGGAAAGGGCGGGGCTGCGGCTCCGCCCTTTTTCGTTCAGCGCATCCGTGCGCAGCCGACGCTCGCCGCGTCCATCGCCGTCGCTGCGCCGACGAGGCGGTAGGTGTCCCAGAACTGGCGGCCGCGTCCATCGCGCGAGCTGACCGTCATGCTATCCGCCGATCGCATCGCGGCGCGGATGGCGGCGTCCATAGTTCTGTCCTGCGCCCAGGCGTCGCCGCCGCCGCCAGTCAAGGCGAAGCGCTGTGCCCCGATGCGCAGCGAAACGGGCGCGCTCTGGGCCATCTTGCGCGAGAGGCGGAAATGGAGCTGCCCGCGCACACCGCGACGCGGCCAGGTGCCGACCGCGGCGAAAGGCTGGTAGTCGCGCGCGCGTGCGCTTGGTTCGGGCACCGCGATGGCGTAGCAGCGGGCGAACTGCGGATCGCGGAACGCGCCCCAGCCGGCGAACACGCCGAGGCTGTCCTTCGCCGCAAGCGGGGCGCTCACCAGAAGCAGTCCGAGCAGCGCGGCCCGCTTCATCGCGCCGCCGGGTATTCGACGGCGAGCACTTCCCATTCCTTCTCCCCCGCGGGCAGCCGCACCGTGCGCAGGTCGCCGACCGAAGCGCCGCGCAGCGCTCGGGCCAGCGGCGAGCTCCAGCCGATGCGCGCCTCGCCGGCATCCTGCTCGTCGTCGCCGACGATGGTGACCGTGCGGCGCTCGTCATCCTCGTCCGCAAGCGTGATCGTGGCGCCGAAGAAGACCCGTGTCCGATCGGGCTGGTCGGCGGGATCGATTGCGCGCGCGGCCTTCATCCGCCGGGCGAGATGCGCGAGTTCGCGGTCGATCTCGCGCATGCGCTTGCGGCCGTAGAGATAATCGCCGTTCTCGCTGCGGTCGCCGTTGCCCGCCGCCCAGCTGACGATCTCGACCACCGCCGGGCGCTCGCTGCCGAGGAGGTACTCGTAGCGGGCCTTCAGGGCCGCGAGCCCGGCCGGGGTGATCGGGTTGGTTGGCAGAGCCATGGACGCCTTCAATTACCTGCTTCGTCGGCAATCTTCGGCTTACCCCGGCGTCCGCTTGCCGAGGAACTGGCTGATGCCCTTGGGATTGCCGTACTTCACCCGCTCGGGGTGAAGCTTCTCGTAAACCACGGCATTCTCGAGCACGCGCTGGACGTAGTTCTTGGTCTCGAAGATCGGGATCATCTCGATCCACTTGACCCAGTCGATCGCGCCGGTGCGGGGATCGCCGTTGGCGGCCAGCCACTTGTTCACGTTGCCCGCGCCGGCGTTGTAGGCGGCGACGGCGAGCGGATAGCTGCCGCCGTAGTAGTCCATCATCCGCGCGAAATAGGCATCGCCGAGCTGGATGTTGTACTGCGGATCGGTGCTGAGGTTCGCGCTCATGTAATTCATGCCGAGCTTGCCCGCCTGCTCGCGCGCGGTGCCGGGCATCAGCTGCATCAAGCCGGTCGCGCCGGCGTGGCTGACCCGGTTGACATCGAATTCGCTTTCCTGCCGCGCGATCGCATGGACCATCGTGTAGTCCGTGCCCGCCGGGGTGGGGACGACCGGGAAGCCGGCCTGCGTGAAGGTGGTCAGCCCCTTTTCCGGCGCGACCCGGCCGACCACGACGCCGAGTTCGGGCAAGTCCAGTTCCTGCGCGAGCTGCGCCACGAGTTCCATCTGTCCTTCGGTCTGCGCCTGGTCCGCCAATGCCGAGAAGAAGTAGCGCTGCGTGCGCCAATCGGTCCCCGCGCTCTTGGTCGCGCGCACCGCGCGCACGAGCGGATCGGCCTGGAACGCCGCGCGCTCGGCAGGGGTGGGCTGCGCGCTAGGGCGCTGATTGAAGGCGGGCAGCGGCCGGCCCAGCCGCTCGAGCGCGAGCTGGCCGTAGAAGTACTCGGGATAGTCCGCCGCCATCGTGAAATAGCGGTTCGCCTCGCCCGCCTGCCCAGCCAGCGCCGAGGCCAGTCCGGCCCAGTAGAACCCCTTCGAACGGGTCTGCGGAGTGCGCGCCGACGCGCCGTAACGGTAGAACAGCGGCGCGGCCGCGCCGCCGTCGCCGAGGCTCCACAGGGCCTTGGTGCCGCCGAGCCACATCAGCGATGTATAGTCGTCGCGCAGCTTGAAGCTCATGCCCGAGATGTCGGCGCCCGCGGGGAACACGTCGTCGACGGAGGCGGCGATGCGCTGCGCGGTGCGCGCGTCGGCGCCTTTTGCTTCCGCGAGCATCTCGGTGATCATGTCCTGCGGATCGTCGGGCAGCTGCGTGTAGGGCGAGCGCGCGGCGAAGAGCTGCGCCCCGCGGCTCGCCTGGCCGGTCTTCCGATAGAAACGCGCGGCGTTGTACACGTAGCCGGGATCAGAATTGGCGCCGGGCGGCACGGGGAGACCGCTAGCGACGGGGTCGCTGCCCTGAATCAGCGACAGGCGGGCCATGAACAGCGCGCGCTTGGCGGGGCTCACGAATGCGATCTGGCGCGCGGCGGCGGCCGCGTCGCCTTGCCACAGCAGCGAGGCCATCCGCGCGTCCTGATCGTCCTGCGTGAACGTCCCGCCGAATGCGCCGGTGAGGTAGGCTTCGGACGCGCTGCTCATCGTGCCGCCGCGCCAGGCCTTGCGCGCGACCTCGGTCGCCTCCGGCCGCCCGAGAGTGGCCAGCGACAGCGCGTAGCGCGCGCGCGCCGGATTGGTCAGCGGCGGGTGCGCGTCGAAGAACGCGACGATCTGCTGCGCGGAGGGCGCATCGCGGTCGAGCGCGCTCTCGGCGCTCGCGCGCAGCACGTCCATGCGCGGGAACGCAGGGTTGGCGAGGATGAAGCCGGCGTAGTCCGCGAAGCCCATCCGGTCGTTGCCAGTGAGCTGCTGCCAGCGCTGCACCGCGGCGGCGCCGGCGCTCGGCTGCATCGCCACCATCTGCACGCGCGCCATGTCCGACGGGGTCTGCGCGGCAAGGGGAACGGACGATGTCAGCGCGGTGGAGGCAAGGAAGGCGATGGCGGAAAAGCGAAGTGCAACCATGCTGGACATTATGGCCCCCGGCTCCTTATCAGGCGCTGAATAATTCCCCTGTCACGGGCGCACGGAAAACACCCCTCCCGCGCGCTGCGATGATGGGCCAGGTGCAAGGGCTATGGCAATGTTTTCGGGCTCGATTCCCGCTCTGGTGACTCCTTTTCGCGACGGGTCGTTCGACGAGGGCGCGTTTCGCCGGCTGGTCGATTGGCAGATCGAGCAGGGCAGCACGGCGCTGGTCGCCTGCGGCACCACCGGCGAAGCCTCGACGCTGTCGAACGCCGAGCATCACCGGGTGATCGAGGTCTGCGTCGAGCAGGCCGCCGGGCGCGTGCCGGTGATCGCCGGATGCGGCAGCAACGACACGCAGAATGCGCTCGTCCACATGATCTTTTCCAAGAAGGCGGGGGCGGCGGCGGGGCTGTGCGTCGCACCCTATTACAACCGTCCCGGCCAGGCCGGCCTGATCGCCCATTTCAGCCACCTGGCCGAGAACAGCGACCTGCCGATCGTGCTCTACAATGTGCCCGGCCGCACGGTCACCGACATCGAGCCGGAGACGGTGTGCCACCTCGCCAAGAAGTACCCCGAGCGGATCGTCGGGATCAAGGACGCGAGCGGCGATCTCAGCCGCGTGGTCGACCACCGGATGGGCATCGGCAAGGACTTCTGCCAGCTCTCGGGCGACGACGAGCTGGCGCTGCCCGCCAACGCGGCGGGAGCGGTGGGGTGCATCTCGGTCACCGCCAACGTCGCGCCGGCGCTGTGCGCCGAGTTCCAGCACGCCTGCGCCGACAACGATCTCGCCCGCGCGCGCGAGCTTAACGGCCGCCTCTATCCGCTGCACTATGCAATGTTCGCCGATGCCAGCCCGGCGCCGGTCAAATACGCGCTGAGCCGCGTGTTCGGCGACATCAGCCCCGCTGTGCGGCTGCCGATGGTCGAATGCAGCGATGCGGCCAAGGCTGCGGTGGACGAGGCGCTGGAGCACGCCGGTCTGGTGTGACTAGCGCGCCCGCGCGGCTTCGACAGCCTCGATCGCGGCCGCGATGGCCTGATCGCGCGACAGGGCCGAGTTATCGATCACGTACGCGCCCGGCGGCACACGCAGCGGCGCCTCGGCGCGGTTCGCGTCGCGCTCGTCCCGCCGGCGGATGTCGGCTTCGATCTCGGCGAGCGACACGTCGCGCCCCGCCTCGCGCATTTCCTTGAACCGCCGCTCGGCACGCGCCGCGGCGGTGGCGGTGACGAACAGCTTCACGTCCGCGTCCGGGGCGATCACGGTGCCGATGTCGCGCCCGTCGAGCACCGCGCCGCCGGTCTGGTCGGCGAATGCACGCTGCCGCTCGAACAGCGCCTGGCGCACCGCCGGATGGACCGACACGCGGCTGGCAAACCCGCCGGTCTCCTCGCTGCGCAGCTCGGGATGGCTGAGCAGGCTTTCGGGGAAGCTGGTGGCGGCCAGCGCGTCCCCCGCATCGTCGGGATCGCCGCCGTCGAGGAACACCTGCCGTCCGACCGCTCGGTACAGCAGCCCGGTATCGAGGTGCGGCAGGCCGTAATGCGCGGCGAGCGCGCGGGCGATCGTGCCCTTCCCCGATGCGGTCGGGCCATCGACGGCGATAATCACCGGGCGCTCCCGCGGGCCGCCTTGGCCAGCCCGTACAGCGCGATCGCCGCCCAGAAGCCTTCCAGCACGAGGCTCGGCAGGTTCATGTGGACGAGCAGCGACACGGTGAGCAGCGCCGCGCCCGCGAGATTGGTGCCGTGCAGGATGAAGGGATTGGGGTCGCTGCGGAACGTCAGGTAGGCATAGGCGCCGATGATGCAGGCCATGCCGGCGAAGCCGACCAGCGTGTAGATGTCGAGCGTCACGGGGATGCCTGCTCGAGCAGCCTGGTGAAATCCGGGAAGCTGGTCGCGATCGGGCGGGTATCGTCGATGGTCACTGCGCCGCGGCTGGCGAGCCCCGCGACCGCCATGCTCATCGCGATGCGGTGATCGAGGTGCGTCCTGATCCGCGCGTTGGCGGTGCCGCGCAGCGGTTCGCCGCCGGTGCCGTCGATCACCAGACCGTCGGGCGTCTCCTCGACCCGCGCACCGGCAGAGGTGAGCGCGGCGGCCATGACGGCCAGGCGGTCGCTCTCCTTCACTCGCAGTTCGTCGAGGCCGCGCGTCACCGTTCGCCCTTGGGCCAGCGCGGCCGCAACGAAGAGAATGGGAAACTCGTCGATCATGCTCGGCGCCAAAGCAGGGTCGACATCGATTCCGCTGAGCCGCGCATGCCGCACGCGCAAGTCCGCCACCGGCTCGCCGCCGACTTCACGCCAGTTCAGTTCCTCGATGCTCGCGCCCATCTGGCGGAGCACGCCGATCAGCCCGGCACGGGTCGGGTTCAGCCCCACGTTCTCGATGGTGAGGTCGCTGCCCTCGACCAGCGTCGCGGCGACGATGAAGAATGCCGCCGAGCTCGGGTCGCCGGGCACATCGATCGTCTGCGGCTGCAAGTCCGCCTCGCCGCGCAAGCGGATCACGCGGTCGCCGCCGATTTCCTCGACCTCGATCTCGGCGCCGAAGCCGCGCAGCATCCGCTCCGAGTGATCGCGGGTCGGCACCGGCTCGATGACGGTGGTCACGCCGGCGGTGTTGAGCCCGGCGAGCAGCACCGCGCTCTTCACTTGCGCGCTGGCGACCGGCAGGCGGTATTCGATCGGGACCGGCACACTCGCGCCGCTCATCATTAGCGGCAGCGTTCCTCCCGGCGAGGGGGTGAAGCTCGCCCCGATGCGCGAGAGCGGCTCGATCACGCGGCCCATCGGGCGCCGCGACAGGCTGGCGTCGCCGGTGAACGCAGCGGTGATCGCGTGGCTCGCGAGCAGGCCCATGAGCAGCCGGGTCGAGGTGCCCGAATTACCCATCTCGAGCGCGGAGTGCGGCTGGAGCAGCCCCCCGACGCCGACCCCGTGGATGCGCCATTCGGCATCACCCCGATCATCCTGAGCTTGTCGAAGGACCTGAGCGCCCATGGCGCGCATCGCGGCGGCGGTCGCCATCACATCTTCGCCTTCGAGCAGGCCGGTGGCGCGCGTCTCGCCGACCGCCAGCGCGCCGAGCATTACCGCGCGGTGGCTGATCGACTTGTCGCCAGGCACGCGGATCGCCCCGCGCAGCGGCCCTGCGGGCATGAACCGCCGTTCGGCCGGCTCAGGGGAAGAGTATGGTGGGGAAGCGGTCAAAGCGGCGCGGCTTTTGACAGCGGGGTAGGGCTATGGCAAGGCGCGCGCGCTCTTGATTACGGCCCTTGATTTGGCCTGGGGTGCCACCCATCAAGTTTCACGATATTTGGCTCCGCCGCACCCGGCGGGCAGACTTAAGGATAGACAATGGTCAAGCCAGAATGGGGCACCAAGCGTTCGTGCCCCAAGTGCGGTGAGCGCTTCTACGATCTCGGCAAGGACGATCCGGTGACCTGCATCGAATGCGGTGAGGAGTGGGAGCCGGAGCCGGTGCTGAAGTCCAAGCAGCCGATTCCCTACGAGGAAGCCGAAAAGAAGAAGAAGAAGGACGACGAGGCCGATAGCGACCTGTCGGGCGACGACGACGAGCTCGACGACATCGGCGATATCGACGACGACGAGGATTCGCCGGACAACGATGTGGACCTCGGCGGAGACGACGATCTCGGCGTCACCACCGGCGGCGACGACGACGACAAGGACGAATAACCCGCTTGCAAACGGCAGGTCCGCCTCATAAAGGGCGAGGCCTGCCGCTTCGGCGGTTTCGCCGCGCCTTCGGGTGCGGCAGCATCAGTGGCACGGGGCCTTAGCTCAGCTGGGAGAGCGCCTGCATGGCATGCAGGAGGTCAGCGGTTCGATCCCGCTAGGCTCCACCATTGGACCGTCTTTTGGCCCGGGTTGGGCTGCAAATGGCGGATGCGAGTGCTTCCGGTGCTCACGGACTTTTAGTCCGCTGCGCGCCGGGTCACTCGCCTCCACCATGTTCGCCTGCAACCCGAACCAAAATCCGGCCCAATGGCCAAACGAGAACAAGTCGGGTTCCTGCTGGACTCCGCACGCTGGCTGACGAGGTTTCGTCCGCCGGCGTTTTTGGCATTTACGGCGGTTCTGCCGCTCGAGGAGTAGCGTAGGCCATGTTCGATAGCCTGTCAGATCGTCTCGGCGGCGTGTTCGACCGGCTGCGCGGGCGCGGCGCGCTGCGCGAGGACGACGTGCGCGAGGCGATGCGCGAAGTGCGCGTCGCGCTGCTCGAGGCCGATGTTGCGCTCCCCGTCGTTCGGCGCTTCATCGATTCGGTCACCGAGAAGGCGATCGGGCAGGAAGTGCTCAAGTCGGTCACGCCCGGCCAGATGGTCGTCAAGATCGTCAACGACGAACTGATCGAGACGCTCGGCGGAGAGGGTCATGTCGGCCTCGACCTCGAACATCGCCCGCCGGTGGTGGTGATGATGGTCGGCCTGCAGGGCTCGGGCAAGACCACCACGACCGCCAAGCTCGCCAAGTTCCTGCGCGAGAAGCAGGGCAAGAAGGCGCTGATGGCCTCGCTCGATGTGCAGCGTCCCGCGGCGCAGGAGCAGCTCAAGGTTTTGGGCGAGCAGGTCGAGGTCGCCACGCTGCCGATCGTCGCCGGCCAGCAGCCGGTCGATATCGCCCGGCGCGCGATGGAAAGCGCCCGGCTGCAGGCGATCGACGTGCTGCTGCTGGACACCGCCGGCCGCCTCCACGTCGACCAGGCGCTGATGGACGAGATGAAGGCCATCGCCGGGGTCTCCACCCCCACCGAGGTCCTGCTCGTCGTCGACAGCCTCACCGGCCAGGACGCGGTCAACGTCGCGCAGTCGTTCAGCGGGGAGGTGCCGCTCACCGGCGTCGTGCTGACCCGCATGGACGGCGATGCCCGCGGCGGCGCGGCGCTGAGCATGCGCGCGGTCACCGGCAAGCCGATCAAGTTCGCCGGCACCGGCGAGAAGCTCGACGCGCTCGAGCCGTTTCACCCGAGCCGCGTCGCCAACCGCATCCTCGGCATGGGCGATGTCGTGGGCCTGGTCGAACGCGCCGCGGCGACGGTCAAGGAAGAAGAGGCCGAACACCTCGCCAAGCGCATGGCGAAGGGCCAGTTCGACCTCAACGACCTGCGCATGCAATTGAAGCAGATGCAGAACATGGGCGGGCTCGGCATGCTCGCGGGCATGCTGCCGGGCATGAAGAAGGCCAAGGCCGCGATGGCCGAGAGCGGCGTCGACGACAAGGTGCTCGTCCATATGGACGCGATCATCGGTTCGATGACCGCCAAGGAGCGCGCGCGCCCCGAGCTGATGAACGCCAAGCGCAAGAAGCGCGTCGCGGCGGGTTCGGGCGTCGAGGTGCAGGATGTCAACAAGCTGCTCAAGATGCACCAGGAAATGGCGCGCGCGATGAAGCAGATCCGCAAGATGGGCGGGCTCAAGGGCCTCGCCGCGATGTTCGGCAAGGGCGGCCTCGAAGGCGCGCTCGGGGGAATGGGCGGCATGGGCGGAGGCGGTGCGCCGCCCTCGCTCCCCGGTCTCGGCGGCATGGGCGGCGGCCCCGCCAATCTCGCAGACCTCATGAAGAAGAAGTGATTAGAACGGTTTAGACTGGAAAGGTAACGTACAATGGCAATTGCAATCCGGCTGTCGCGCGGCGGCGCTAAGAAGCGGCCCTACTATCGCATCGTGGTCGCCGACAGCCGCTCGGCGCGCGATGGCAAGTACCTCGAGCAGATCGGGATCTACAACCCGCTGCTGCCGAAGGACGACGAGAACCGCATGAAGCTGAACGAGGACCGCGCGCGCCACTGGCTGTCCGTCGGCGCTCAGCCGAGCGACCGCGTGGCGCGCTTCCTCGACGCCGCGGGCGTGCGCGAGCGCGCCGCCAAGAACAACCCCAAGAAGGGCGAGCCCGGCGAAGCGGCCAAGGCCCGCGCCGAAGAGCGGGCCGAGAAGGCCCGTGAGGCCGAGGAAGCCGCTGCGGCGGCCGCTGCTGCTCCGGCCGAAGAGCCCGCTGGCGAGGAAGCGACCGAAGGCGCAGCCGCCGAGGACGCCGGCACCGCCGACGAGGCGAGCACGGAACAGGCCGAAGGCTGAGCCTTGGCCACGGACAAGCCCGTCATGCTTGCCGCCGTCGCCGGCGCGCACGGCGTGACGGGCGAAGTTCGCCTGAAGCTGTTCGGGGAGGGCGTTGAGGCGCTCTCCCGCTACGCCAGCTTCAACGACGGCGCGCTGACGCTGCGCAAGCTGCGCGACGACGGCAAGGGCGGCGCGATCGCGCGCTTTGCCGAAGTGTCCGACCGCAGCGCTGCGGAACGCCTGCGCGGCACTCAGCTCACGGTTCCGCGCTCGGCGATGCCGCCGCTCGCCGAAGGCGAGTACTACCACGCCGACCTGATCGGCCTCGCCGCTGTATCCGACGCTGGGGACCCGCTCGGCACTGTCGTCGCGGTCGAGAACTACGGCGCCGGCGACATCCTCGAAATAGAAGGCGCGGATTGCAAGCGCCAGATGATCCCGATGAGGCCCGATGCGGTGCTCCGCTGGGACCGCGACCGGGCCGTGATTGAGCCAGCGTTTCTCGTCTGATCGCTAACGCCTGAGTGGGCGCTCGTCGTCGAGATGGTTGCGGATCGTCGTCGCGGCGACGCCGGCCTGGCCCATCGCATGGCTAATCTGGTCGAGCCCGATCACGACATCGCCCGCCGCGAACAATCCCGGCACCGTGGTCTCGAGGTGATCGTCGACCACAATGCGGTGGTCTTCCGTCCGCGCCCCGGCGAGCTCGGCGAGTTCCGAGCGGACGTGTGTTCCCAGTGCGGGATAGACGCTGTCAAAGGTCATACGCTCATGCGCGGTGTCGAGCGCGATCCGATCGCCCTCGATCGCCCACCCGCCGCACGGGCCGGCGACTCGCGCGATGCCGGCGTCTTCGAGCTGGGCCGAGCAGCGCTCGTCCAGATCGTGATCCCCGTGCGGGCTGATCAGCGTCAGGTCGGCGGTGAACCCGCGCAAGAACAGCGCCTCGCGCGTGGCGTGATCGCTGGTGCCGATC
>JBQCFR010000088.1:0-3859 GCA_051958885.1 Tsuneonella sp. | reverse complement strand
CCGGTCAGCCCGGCAGCCTGCTCGAGCTGCTGCGCGGACGCGTCGCCGACTGGTGGATCCCGCGCGAGGTGGCCGAAGTGCCGGCGATGCCGCTCGCGGCCACCGGCAAGATCGACAAGGTCGGCCTGCGCGCCGCGCTCGCAGCGGGCAGCCTGGTTCCCGTCACCGCCTAGGCGGCTATTCGCATCCCTTGGCGGGAGGCGCGATCTTGGCCGGCGCCCCGAGCCCGACGTTCCAGTTCCACCCGTCTTTGCCCGCCGCGCGGCGCCGGCACATGACCTGCTCGTTCAGCGCGAACATCCCCGGCATGAGGCCGCCCGCAGGCGTAGGCCGGTCGGCGAACAGCATGTAGCTGCGCTCCTCGCCGTAAGCCGGCCAGGCCGGTGCATTGGCGGAGAGCGGCGTGCCCGCGCGCGCGAACGCGGCCCAGTAGTCGAGCATCGCGTCGGAGAGCGCATGCTCCTCCGCCGTGTCGGGGATTGGCGGCCACAGCGGCCCGGTGCGCTCCAGCGTCCCGAACACGTAGGGCAGCTCGCTCGCGTGGTGCGCATGGAGGCCGGCGGTGTCGGCGGCCGGGTAGCCGTGATCGAACAGGTAGAGATACGACGGCAGCCCCAGCGCGGTCTGCTTGCGCACCAGCCGCTCGGCAGTCCAGCCGTAGAGCGAATCGCGGGTCGCGGCGAGAATGCTCTGCTCGTAGTCCGCGGCGGGGTAGAGCCGCAGGAAGGCTTCCGCGAGATCGCCGTATTTCGCGCGGATGGCCGCCTCGTAGTCCGCCGCACTCGCCGGCGTCTTGGGCAGGAGCATCCGCAGCGAACGCATCTCGCCCTGGTTGAACCCGGCGAGCACCGGCACCCGCGCCTGCTCGCCGGCGTCGAACACGTCGACCATCTGCCTCGGCAGCAGGTCCCCGTCGACCACGCCCGAGGGCGCGAAGCCGAGCTTCACGCTCGCATCGGTGATCGCCTGCGCGTCCATCGCCCGCATCGCGTCGAGATCGGGCGCCATCAGGCCGCTCTGCACCATCTTGCCGAGCCCCTCCCACGACGGCGCGCCGAACGCGCTGCGCTTGAGCTCGGGCAGCGAGACCATGTAGCTGCTCTCTGCGATCGCGCGGTCGAACAGGCCGCGGCCCTCGGGGCTGCTCATCAGGAACAGCGTGCTGAGCCCGCCCGCGGATTCGCCGGCGATGGTGACGTTGGCGGGGTTGCCGCCGAACGCGGCGATGTTGGCCTGCACCCAGCGCAGCGCGGCGATCTGGTCGAGCAGGCCGTAGTTGCCCGACACGTGCGCGGGCGATTCGCGGCTGAGGTCCGGGTGCGCGAGCCAGCCGAGCACCCCCAGCCGATAGTTGATCGAGACCACGACGATCCCGCGCTGCGCCAGCCTAGTGCCGTCGTAGAGCGCCTCGCGGCGCGAGCCGCCGAGCAGCGCGCCGCCGTGGATCCACACCAGCACCGGCGCCTTCTTCGCGCCCTCCGGCATCCACACGTTGAGCGTCAGGCAATCCTCGCTCACCGGCAGCGGTTCGCTTGGCGAGTAGATCGTCGTCGGCTTCTTCGATTGCGGCTGGACGCAGGCGGGCCCGAACGCGCGTCCGTCGCGCACCCCGTTCCAGCGCGCCAGCGGCACGGGCGGCCGCCAGCGCAGGCCGTTCACCGGCGGCTGGGCATAGGGAATACCTTTGAACGCCTCGATACTAGACGCAGCGGTCCCGGCCACCTTGCCCGCGGGCGCATCGACGACCGGCCGCGCATCGTCGGCATGTGCGGCAGGCGCCCCGCCCGCGAGCAGCAGCGCAAGGAGGAACGCACGACCGGTCATGCCGCCTCTCCCTGGCCGAGCCGCCGCGCGAGCAGCGCGAACAGCGCGATCGCCACCAGATAGGCGGGGAGCAATGTGTAGAGCGCAAGCTCGAGCGAATTGGCGTGGCCATGCGCCGCGAACCAGTCGCTCGCCGCACCTACCCAGGTCGGGCCCAGGCCCAGCCCGATGAAGTTCATCACCAGCAGCAGCAGCGCGCCCGCCAGCACGCGCTGATTGGGCGCGCTTTCCTCCTGCACCAGCGCGATCGAGCACGACAGGTAGAAGTAGTTGAAGAACATCGCCACGGTGAGGAAGACCAGCGCCAGCTGCCACGACGGGGCCCAGATGAAGCCGGCGCAGAACGGCGCGGCGATCGCGAGCGAGACTGCCGGCGCCACTGCGTAAGTCTTGCGCGTGCGGGTCGCCAGCCGGTCGATAATGCGGCCCGAGGCGATCATGCCCCCGCCCATCCCGGCGATTATCACGACCGCGTACCACACCGCGACCTCGCCCAGGGTCATGCCCTTCTCGCGCATCAGGAACAGCACCGCGAAGTTGCCGAGGCCATAGGTGACGAACTGCGTCGCCCCGCTGCCGAACGCCGCCAGCGTCATGACCGGGTTGCCGAAGAAGGCGCGGATCGTGTCCCAGAACGGCGCCTTCTCGAGCCGCGCCTCGCCCGCGCCGTCGCTGCCGCCGCGCTGCGGCTCGGGCACCACGAAGGGCAGCGCGATCGCGGCGAGAATGCCTACCACGCCGATGGCGACGAACGCGTCGCGCCATTCGAACAGCTCGGCGATCGTGGCGCCCAGCGCGATGCCGAGCGCCGCGCCGATCGGCGGCCCCAGGTTGTAGATGCCGAACGCCATCCCGCGTTTGCCGGGGCCGAAGGTATCGGTGATCAGCGCGTAGGAAGGCGGCACCCCGCCGGCCTCGCCGAAGCCCACGGTCATCCGCGCGGCGACCAGTTCGGTATAGTTGCGCGACAGCCCGCAGGCGATCGTGGCCGCGCTCCAGATCGCGCATGCGGCGGTCAGCACCGCGACCCGGTTGGTGCGGTCCGCCAGCCAGCTGACCGGGATCGCGATCAGGCAGTAGAACAGCGCGAAGTAGAACCCGCCGATCAGGCCCAATTGCCCGTCGCTCACATGCAGCGTATCCTGGATCGGCTTGGCGAGGATGCTGAGGAGCTGGCGATCGAGAAAGTTGATGATGTAGACGAACGTCAGCATCCATAGCACGACCATCGGGCGGTGCGCCCGCGCACCCGATGCTGCGGCCGATGAAATCCCCGCTGGGGCCCCTGCGCCCATCTGCCTGCTCCCGGATCGTGTTCTCTTGCAATCCGATGATTGCGTGACCGGGCTCGCGCTGTCAATGCTCACTCTCACGTGTGCGAATGTTGTGACCGGCCTTGACGCGGTGCGGGATAACCGAGAGGAAGCCAAGGCACATGCCGACAGCGAACGCCAAAGCCAAGCGCCCGTCGAAGAAGGCCGAACAGCGCGCCGAAACGATGGAGCAGATCTTCGACGCGGCCGAAGAGCAGTTTGCCCAGCACGGCCTTCACGGGGTCACGCTGAAGGATGTCGCCAAGCAGGTCGGCGTCCATCACACGCTGCTGAACTACTATTTCGACGACAAGCGCGCGCTGTTCGACGCGGTGTTCGCGCGCCGCGCGGTGGTCACCAGCGAACGCCGGATGAAGGCGCTCGACGATTACGAAGCCTCGGCGGGGGGCAAGCCCACCGTCGAGGGGGCGCTGCATGCCTTCCTCGACACCGACCTCGACACCTACATCGGCGGCGGCGAAGGCTGGCGGAACTACGGCAAGCTCGGCGCGCAAGTGTCCAACACGCCTGAATGGGGCGCGGCGCTGATGGACGCACATTTCGACCCCGTCGTGCTCCGGCTCATCGACCTGTTGAAAAAGGCGCTGCCCGACTGCTCGGAGGAGGACATCTACTGGGGCTACCACTTCGTCTCCGGCGCGCTGATGCTGACTCTCGCCCGCACCGGACGGATCGACAAGCTCTCCGGTGGGAAGTGCAAG
>JBQCFR010000087.1:0-2213 GCA_051958885.1 Tsuneonella sp. | reverse complement strand
AGGCGGTGCCGCACCTGGAGGCCGCCGTGCGCCTGCAGGACGGGCTGCGCTACGACGAGCCGCCGCCCTTCTACTACCCCGTCCGCCAGTCGCTGGGCGCCGCGCTGCTGGCCGCCGGCCGCGCCGCCGACGCCGAGCGCGTGTACCGCGACGACCTGCGCCGCAACCCGAACAACGGCTGGTCGCTCTTTGGCCTGGCCGAGGCGCTGCGCACGCAGATGAAGGACGACGCCGACGTGCGCCGCCAGCTGCAGGCCGCCTGGGCCCGCGCCGACGTGCAGCTCACCTCGTCGCGCTTCTGAGCTCGACTTTGTCCAATTCTTGCATCTTCCGTTTACTTGCGCGGTGCCCCCACACCCACTCCTGGGAGTGGTGTGCCGATGCACGACGAGTTGGACCAGCTGTTTGCCGAGTTCGCCCCGCTCTTCACCCGACCGACGTTTGCCAACGCGCTCTTGCTGCTGAAGGGCGCCATCCTGTCGCTGGGCTCCCGCACCGTCGCGGCCGCGCTGCGCGCACTCGGACTCCAGGACGATCCTCACTTCCTCAACTACCACCGCGTGCTGTCCCGGGCGCGGTGGAATGCGCGCAAAGCGTCGAGGATCCTGCTGCACGCGCTGGTGCGGACCTTCGCGCCCCCTGGCCAGCCGCTCGTCTTCGTGATCGACGACATGATCGAGCGCCGCTGGGGTCCCAAGATCAAGGCCCGTGGCATCTACCGCGATCCGGTGCGCTCCAGCCGCGGCTTCTTCGTGAAGACGAGCGGATTGCGCTGGGTCGCGCTCATGTTCCTGCCGCACATCGCATGGGCCCGGCGCGTGTGGGCGCTGCCGTTCCTCACCGTGCTCGCTCCCTCGGCACGCTACGCCGCGAACGCCGGCCGCCGCCACAAGACGGTCGTCGACTGGGCGCGGCAGATGATCCTTCAACTCGCACGCTGGCTCCCGGACCGCTGCCTGATCGTGCTGATGGACATCAACTTCACCGGCCAGCAGCTATTCGGCGCCATCTGCAGCCGGGTAACCGTGGTCGCCCAGATGCGCCTCGACAGCCGCCTCCATGCTCCCCCGCCCCCGCGCCGGCCGGGCCAGCGCGGAGGGCGCCGCAAGGTCGGCGAGCGCCTGCCCAGCCTCAAGGACCGGCTGGTGGACCCGCTCACCGAATGGATCTCCGTCCGACTCGACGGCTGGTACGGCCAACGCGAGATCGACCTCCTGATCGCCACCGGCACCGCGCTCTGGTACTACCCCGGCAACCCCGCCATCCCGATCCGCTGGGTCCTGGTGCGCGATCCCTCCGGGAAGCGGGAGTCGCGCGCCTTCCTGTCCACCGATCCGGAGATGGATGCGCTCGAGATCATCCGCCTCTATGTCCGGCGCTGGTGCGTGGAGGTCACCTTCGAGGAGACCCGGCGCCATCTCGGCGTCGAGACGCAGCGGCAGTGGTCCGACCTCGCCATCGCGCGTACCACCCCCTGCCTCCTCGGTCTTTTCTCGATCATCGCCCTGGTCGCCGACCGGCTCGAGCAGCGCCAGCTCCTCCAGGTACGCGGCGCCGCCTGGTACCCAAAGGCGGTTCCGACCTTCAGCGATGCCGTCGCCGCCGTGCGCCGCCATCTCTGGGCATCGGGAAATCTCTTGCACTCGCCCTCGACAGCCGAGTACCAAAGAATTCCAGCACCTCTGCTGCGGCGCATCGCAGATACGCTCGCCTACGCCGCCTGAAACGGCTAAAGTCGAGCTGAGGGAGCCGCCGCCGTAAACCTTCGTCTTGCACAGGCTTATGGCGGCGACCGAAGGATCTATACCCGGCTTCCGAGCGACAGGCCGCCTTTCGCCCGGATCCAGGCGATAGATCCTTCGTCGCGCCCAACCTTTTGTGTGGCCGCGGCTTACGCGCGGACGCTCCTCAGGATGACGGCGTCCCATTTCGTCCGGTCGACCTCGACAACCACCTCACGGCGCCGACAGGTCCGCCGTCGGCAGGAACTGCGGCGGGCGGCGGTGCTTGGTCCCCTGCTCGAAGGCGAAGGCGAGCTTGATCAGGGTGGGCTCGCTCCAGGCGCGGCCGATGAAGCTGATCCCCACCGGCAGGCCGAACGCGTACCCCGCCGGCACGGTGACGTTGGGATAGCCGGCGACGGCCGCGGGGGTGGAGCTCCCTCCCACGCCGTGGTCGCCCAGCAGCACGTCGATCGGCCACGGCACGCTCCC
>JBQCFR010000086.1:0-7344 GCA_051958885.1 Tsuneonella sp. | reverse complement strand
GAGGCGAGCGGCGTCGCCGGTCGGATAAACCCACACCATCGCCGAGCACCCGCGAACCAGCGTCGCGTCGGTCTTGAGCGCACCGGGCATCGGCTCGAGTTCGCGCCCGAGCTCGATCAGCAGGCGGTAGCGATCGTCGGAATCGAGGAAGTCGTATTCTTCGGCGACATCGGTGAGCGGGCGCATGACGCGGCTGCTAGATCGCGCGAGAGGCTTCGACAAGCTCGGCCCGAGCGGAATGGGCAGTACGAGCCGGCTGACCCAAGGCTATCCCCCGAAGTGCGGAGGGGGGTTAAACGCCGATGCCGCCGGGGCGGGTCACAGCGTAGTAGAGGACATAGAACCACCCGAAGAAGCCCTGGATCGCGGCCCACAGAATCGACTTGTGCAGGCTCCAGGAGATCGCAACGGCAATCGCGCTGCCGAGGCCGATGCCGGCGGTCGTGACGTTGCTGCGGATCGCGGCCATCAGAGTTCCACCCCGCTGGCGATCGCCTCGAGCTTGCGGATGCGTTCCTTGAGATCGCTGAGCTCGATCCGCGCGGCGCCGAGCGCGCTGCCGCTCTCAGGCTCGCGCGCGGGGGCCGAAGGCCGGGCAAGCTCGTGCTCCTTGAGCGTGAGCCAACCCTGCCATCCGCGTAGCATGGCGAAAGCGACGATGGCGATGGCGGTCAGTGCGGTGGCAGCGACGACGATCTGTTCGCTCATGGCGGAGGTCCTCCTCTCGAACCCGCGGCTTCAGGTGGTCTGGCGGTCCCGCAGCGCTTCGATCTCGTCCGCCACGCGGCGCGATTCGAGAGCGGCGGTGGTGTTGGCGTCCGTGGCGATGCGCTCGAGCACACGAACGCGCTCGCGCAGCTCCTCGACCTCGCGCTGGAGCGCGGGGTCCTGCCGGGCGATGCTGCGCTCGTTGCCGGCATTGTCGGTGGTTATCCCGTGGCGGGCGCGGTAGCGCGTCTTCATCAGCTCGGTGAAGCAGCCGATGGCGACGATAACGACGACGGCAGTCCAGAACGTCACTGGGTCTTCTCCTTCGCCTCGCGCAGCCGCTCGATCTCGTGCGTGAGATGGTAGCCGCTGTCGGTGACGATCCGCTCGACGGTGCCGAGGCGGTCCTTGAGCGAGCCGAGTTCGGCGCGGAGCTGCGCGTTCTCCTGCGTCACCAGCTTGACGCGCTCGTCGGCCTCGGCGCTGGTCGCCGGCCGCAGCGGCTGGCCCCACATGCTTTGGAGTGGATAGCCATGTCGAATCTTGAGCTTCGTCGTGTGGACGAAGGCATAGATGCCGGCTGCTGAGATGGCGGCCACCGCGGCGATTGCGATCACGACGATCATGACGACGGGCGGCGCCATCACACGCGCTCCTTGCGCAAGGTCCCGAGCGACACGCCGCTGTCCTGATTCTCCACCCGGCGCTGGTCCCGCAGCGCTTCGATCTGCGTCGCGACATCATAGCCGCGGTCGGTGACGATCCGCTCGAGGACGCGGACGCGGTCTTCGAGCGCCTGAACCTTGCTCGAATACTGCGCGGCCTTCTCGGCGCTCAGTTCGGCGGTCGAATTGACCCGCGCCTCGGCCATCCTGGTCTGGTGACGGGTCCAGATCGCGAAGCCGCCGAGCAGGAACGGGGCCAGCGGGATCAGCAGTGCAAGCTCACCCATGTGAATTCTTCCTCCCTTCTGACGCCCTTCAGCGCAGCCGCTCGATCTCGGCGTTGAGCCGCGGATTGCTGGTGACGTAATAGGTCTCGACTTCCGCCAGCCGGCGATCGATGTCGCGGAAGCGGGCGCGGATTTCGCGTGCCGTGCGCTTCGGGCTCTGCCGGACGCGCTGCCAGTACTTGGTCTCGTCCTGATCGACGTAAAGCTCGGGCGGCTTCTTGTTGAGCAGCATCCCGGCGACGAAATACGCTGGCAGCAGGATCGGGGCGACGGTGAACAGCAGGACGATGAAGCCGAGACGGACCCACAGCGTGTCGACCCCGGTATAATCGGCGATCCCGGCGCATACGCCCATCAGCTTGGCGTTCTGCTTGTCGCGATAGAGCGTGGTGCGGGGGCTGTTCACTTGGCCATTCCCTTCTTCTCGGCGAGCAGGCGGTCGAGCTCGCGCAGCGGTGCGTTGTCGGCTTCGCGGTCGGCCATCAGGCGCGCCGGCCGGAAGCCGGGATCGTCCGAGGCGACCAGGCGCTCGACGGTGTCCATCCGCTCGTCGAGCCGCTTGGCGAGGCTGTAGAGCTCCTCCAGCAGCGCCTCGTCGTCGGTGGTGATCGTCGCGGCGGTCTTCCACTTCGTGATGTAGTGGAAGATGATCCACGGCAGTCCGAGGAAGATGATAACGAGGGGCAGCAAGTCTTCCACGGGGTCAGTCCTCCTTGTTCTTGGCGTCGTCGTCGCCGGCCGGTTCGTCGAGGCCCAGCGCGCGCTTCATTTCGGCAAGTTCGTCGTCGATCTGGTCCTGCCCGGCGAGCGCGGCGATCTCGTCGGCAAGGCTCGGCTTGGCCGACGCGTCGGCGATGCTGAGCGCGTCGGCGCGGCCTTCGGCGTAGTCGACCCGGCGTTCGAGCTGGTCGAAGCGGGCGAGCGCCTCGTCGGTACGCTCGTTGGTCATCAGCGTGCGCAACTTGACGCGGTTCTCCGCGCTCTCGAGCCGCGCCTGGATCGCGGTCTGGCGGCTGCGCGCCTCGCGCAGGCGGACCTGCAGCTTTTCGATGTCCTGCTCGTAGGCGCGCAGCGCATCGTCGAGCACCGCGATCTCCTCCTTGAGCTGCGCGGCCATGTCACCGGCCTTCTTCTTTTCGACCAGCGCCGCCCGGGCGAGATCCTCGCGGTCCTTGCTCAGCGCGAGCTGCGCCTTCTCCGCCCAATCTGCCTGAAGCTTGTCGAGCTTGACCGTGTGGCGGTGCATTTCCTTCTGATCGGCGATCGTGCGCGCGGCGCTGGCGCGAACCTCGACCAGCGTTTCCTCCATCTCGAGGATGATCATCCGGATCATCTTCGCCGGGTCGTCCGCCTTGTCGAGCATGTCGTTGAAGTTGGCCGCGATGATATCGCGCGTGCGGCTGAAAATGCCCATGAAGGCGACTCCGTATTGCGAAAAATCCCGTCCGGCGGCGGACTGCGTCGGGGTCGGGCTGCGGCGCAGCCGTTCGACTTCCTCCTCGATCCGGCTCAGCCGCGGTTGACCGGGA
This sequence comes from Tsuneonella sp., assembly GCA_051958885.1. GTDB lineage: Bacteria > Pseudomonadota > Alphaproteobacteria > Sphingomonadales > Sphingomonadaceae > Tsuneonella. The sequence goes on along the minus strand of JBQCFR010000086.1, from coordinate 4,155 downwards.
TGGGGACGGGCCGGAGCGCCATCCGCGCGGGGGGACTGGGTACCGCGCGAAGTCGGGGGGTCGGTGCGCTCCGGCCCGATCGGGCTGAGAGGGTCGCGGGAGGGGCGATCGTTCATGCCAGCTCGACCTGCTGCGGCGCGAGTTCCGCGGCGTAGGCGGGGCCCGCCTGGATCTGGCTGGTCAGCGCGACGAAGGCAGCCATCGCCGCGACGCTGGCGAGCGCGGCCTGTCCCAGCTTGGTCTGGAAGAAGCGGCGGTCGTTCATGGTGAGTCCTCCCAATTGACTGCTCGAATGCAGATAGCCCCCACTCAGCAAGTGGCGTGCCAAATCGAATGAAGCGCAGATTTCCGCCAATCATGTCGGTCTCACACCCGCGCAGCTTGGTTTGTGTTGCCAACAATCGGCGAAATTCGCTATAGATTGGGCGATGGAGCGGGAGGCGCAATTCATCGGTCAATCGGGCGCGTTTCTCGACGCGGTCGAGCGCGCCAGCCGCGCCGCGCCGATGCACCGGCCGGTGCTCGTCATCGGCGAGCGTGGGACGGGCAAGGAACTCATCGCCGAGCGTCTCCACCGCCTTTCCACCCGGTGGGGCGAGCCCCTCGTCACGATGAACTGCGCCGCGCTGCCCGAGACCCTGATCGAGGCCGAGCTGTTCGGCCACGAGGCGGGCGCGTTCACCGGCGCAACACGTTCGCGCGCCGGCCGGTTCGAGGAAGCCGACAAGGGCACGCTATTTCTCGACGAACTGGCGACGCTGAGTATGCAGGCGCAGGAGCGTCTGCTGCGCGCGGTCGAATATGGCGAGGTCAGCCGGATCGGCTCGAACCGCCCGGTGCGGGTGGACGTGCGGATCGTCGCCGCGACCAACGAGAACCTGCCGTCGCTGGCTGAGCGCGGCAAATTCCGCGCCGACCTGCTCGACCGGCTGAGCTTCGAGGTCATCACCCTGCCGCCGCTGCGTGTGCGCGAGGGCGATGTGGCGGTACTCGCTGAATACTTCGGCCGCCGGATGGCCTCCGAGCTGCGATGGGAGACCTGGCCGGGCTTTGCGAGCCATGTGTGGGAGCAACTCGAACATCACGACTGGCCCGGCAACGTGCGCGAGCTGCGCAACGTGATCGAGCGCGCGGTCTATCGTTGGGGAAGCTGGGAGCAGCCCGTCGGCCACGTGGTATTCGATCCGTTCGAAAGTCCGTGGAAGCCGCGCGCGCAGCCGCGCCGCGACGAGGCTCCCGTCGGCGCTTCCTCTGCACCGCCGCAGCAGAGCGCGGAGTACGATTCGATCGAAGACCTGCGCGCGGCGGTCGACGCGCACGAAAAGGCGATCGTCGAGCACGTGCTCGGGCGGCACCGCTGGAACCAACGGCAAACCGCCAAAGCGCTGGGGCTCAGCTACGACCAGCTGCGCCATTGCATCAAGAAACACGGACTGAGCGAGCGGCCGGGCGACTAGCCGCTCGCGCAGACGTGCTCGATCGTCAGCAGGCGCTCCGCGCCGCTGCGGTCCGGCCAGCTGATCGACTGGCCCACCTGCAGCCCGATCAATCCCGCGCCGACCGGCGTGAGGATCGAAATGCGCCCGGCCGCGAGATCGGCCGCCCCGGGATACACCAGCGTGACCGTGCGCCGCTCGCCGGTCCGCGCATCGACGAAGCTGACCTGCGAGCCCATTCGCACGACATCGGCCGGCATCTCGGCGTCCGGGAGAGTCTCGCTGCGGTCAATCTCTTCGAGCAGCAGGCGGCTGACGGTGGGATGGCGCTCGCGGTTGCGGAGCGCGAGCTCGGAGAGCGCATCGGCTTCGCGCTCGGCGAGCGTGATCGGCGGACGCGCCGCGGCGGGAGACGTGGTCATGGTGGGCAATCTTTCGAAACGTGAGGGAAGCGAGTTTATCCGCCCCGGGCCCGGGGCGTGCTCGCACCCGTCCCGGGGCTAACCGCCCGCGAGAAGCTGACCGCCGTCGTGTCGAAATTGCACCGTGTTCATCGCGCGATGCTGTCACTCCCTCCGGGCGAAGTCAAACCGTGTCGGCCCAGACCGTGTCGACACAGCGAATGCGCTTGCGTTCGGCCGCACGCACGCCTATCTGCGCGATCACTCCCGACATTGTCGCGACACTGAAGGGGCTGGCGCCGCAAGGGGCCGGCGCCAGACGCCGTTGCCGCACTGTCACCCGCAACCGGAATCCCGATGGCCGACATTGCCCGCCTGACCGAGCTGATCGAACCCGAAGCCCGCGCGCTCGGCTACGAGCTCGTGCGCGTGAAGATGATGCCGTCCGAAGCAGGCGACGGCGGCGATGCGCTGCAGATCATGGCGGAGGACCCGGCGACCGGGCAGCTCGTGATCGATCAGTGCGCTGCGCTCAGCCGCCGGGTGTCCGACCTGATCGACGCGCGCGAGGAAGCGGGCGAGGTGCTGATCGAGGGAGCCTATCACCTCGAAGTGAGCAGCCCGGGCATCGACCGGCCGCTGACCCGGCCGAAGGACTTTGCCCAGTGGGCGGGGCACGAGGCCAAGATCAGCATGGACAAGGCGTGGGACGGCCAGCGCAGTTTGCGCGGCATTCTCGAGGGCATTGACGGAGAGACCGTCACCATCACCGAGCGCAAGGCGGGCACGGTATCCGTACCGCTGTCCGCGATCCATTCGGCCAAGCTCGTCTTGACCGACGAACTGATTGCCGCCACCCGCCCGCTCGACGCGAGTGGAGCGGACGAGATTCTGGAAGCAGAGGAAGAGTAACACACCCATGGCCAGTTCCATTTCCGCCAACCGGGCCGAACTGCTCGCGATCGCGAACTCGGTCGCGTCGGAGAAGATGATCGACAAGGCCATCGTCATCGAGGCGATGGAAGAGGCGATCCAGAAGGCCGCGCGCGCGCGGTACGGCAACGAGAACGATATCCGCGCGAAGCTCGATCCGATGACCGGCGACCTGCGCCTGTGGCGCGTTGTCGAAGTGGTCGAGGAGGTCGAGGATTACTTCAAGCAGGTCGATCTGAAAGCCGCCGAGAAGCTCCAGCCGGGTGCGCAGATCGGCGACTTCATCGTCGATCCGCTGCCCAACGTCGACCTCGGCCGGATCGACGCGCAGAGCGCCAAGCAGGTGATCTTCCAGAAGGTCCGCGATGCGGAGCGCGAACGCCAGTTCGAGGAGTTCAAAGACCGCGCCGGCGAAATCATCACCGGGGTGATCAAATCGGTCGAGTTCGGCCACGTCATCGTCAATCTCGGCCGCGCGGAAGGCGTGATCCGGCGCGACCAGCAGATCCCCCGCGAAGCGACCCGCGTCGGCGAGCGCGTGCGTGCGCTGATCACCAAGGTAGAGCGCAACAATCGCGGGCCGCAGATCTTTTTGAGCCGCGCGGCGCCCGAGTTCATGAAGAAGCTGTTCGCCCAGGAAGTGCCCGAGATCTACGACGGCATCATCACCATCCAGGCGGCGGCGCGCGATCCCGGCAGCCGCGCCAAGATCGGCGTGATCAGCCGCGACAGCTCGATCGATCCGGTCGGCGCCTGCGTCGGCATGAAGGGCAGCCGCGTGCAGGCCGTCGTTCAGGAACTGCAGGGCGAGAAGATCGACATTATCCCGTGGAGCGAGGATACCGCGACGTTCGTGGTCAACGCGCTCCAGCCGGCGACCGTCAGCCGCGTCGTGCTCGACGAGGAGGAAGGCCGGATCGAGGTGGTTGTGCCCGACGACCAGCTCAGCCTGGCGATCGGTCGCCGCGGCCAGAATGTGCGCCTCGCCAGTCAGCTGACCGGACATCAGATCGACATCATGACCGAGGAAGAGGCGAGCGAGAAGCGCAGCCGCGAGTTCTCGCAGCGTTCGAAGATGTTCGAGGAAGAGCTCGACGTCGACGAGACGCTGAGCCAGCTGCTGGTCGCCGAAGGCTTCGCCGAGCTCGAAGAAGTCGCTTATGTCGAGCTCGACGAGCTCGCCAGCATCGAGGGCTTCGACGAGGAGCTCGCCGAGGAGTTGCAGAGCCGCGCGACCGAGGCGCTCGAGCGCCACGAAGCCGCCGCGCGCGAGGAACGGCGCGCGCTCGGCGTCGAGGATGCGCTGGCCGAGATCCCGCACCTGACCGAGGCCATGCTGGTCGTGCTCGGCAAGGCGGGGATCAAGACCCTCGACGACCTCGCCG
>JBQCFR010000085.1:0-5712 GCA_051958885.1 Tsuneonella sp. | reverse complement strand
ATGACCGTGGCCATCCCGCTGGGGCTGATGAGCGCGATCTACCTGACCCAGTACGCAGGCCCGCGCTGGCGCAAGGTGCTCAAGCCGACGCTGGAGATCCTCGCGGGCGTGCCGACAGTGGTCTACGGCTACTTCGCGGCGCTCACCGTAGCCCCCACGATCCGCGACGGGGCGCAGGCAATCGGGATCGCCAACGCGAGTTCGGAGAGCGCGCTTGCGGCCGGTCTCGTCATGGGGGTGATGATCATCCCGTTCGTCTCCTCGATGGCGGACGATTCGATTGCCGCCGTGCCGCAGGCGATGCGGGACGGCAGCCTGGCGATGGGCGCGACGACCAGCGAGACGATCCGCAAGGTGCTGGTGCCCGCTGCGCTGCCGGGGATCGTCGCGGGCGTGATGCTCGCCGTGAGCCGCGCGATCGGCGAGACGATGATCGTGGTCATGGCGGCGGGCGCGGCGGCGAACCTGTCGGCCAACCCCCTGCAGTCGATGACCACGGTGACGTTCCAGATCGTCGCGATGCTGACCGGCGAAGGCAGCTTCGACCACCCCGCCACGCTCAGCGCATTCGCGCTGGGGTTCGTGCTGTTCCTCGTGACGCTGGCGCTCAACTTCATCGCACTGCGCGTCGTCAAGCGGTTCCGCGAAGCCTATGACTGAGATCGCGCACATCACTCGCACGTCCGTGTTCGAGGCGCGTCTGAAGAAGCGTTACGCGGCCGAGAGGCGGTTTCGCGCGCTCGGACTGTCCGCCATTCTGTTCTCGGTCGCGGTGCTGGTGTTCCTGCTTGCGACTATGACGCTCAACGGCATCGGCGGCTTCGAGCGCGCCGAGGTCACCGTCCAGATCGACCTCGCGAGCGCCGGTATCGTCGCCGACGCGGCCACCCTCGCCGAGGCCGATGCGGTGCAGCGGCTCGAGGCGCAGGGCCTTCCCGCTGCGGTCGAGTTCGCGGCGGAAAAGGTGCTCGGGCCGCAGGCCGGGCTCGCGATTTCAGACAGCGCTTGGCGCGACGTGTCCGCCGCCATCCGGGCCGACCCGACGCTGCTCCAGCGGCAGCACACCTTTGCGCTTGCCGCCAGTGCCGACCTTGCCAACGCCTACAACGGCGAAGGCAGCCCGGCGATGCAAGCGCTGGCACAGCAGCTCGCGCGGCAAGGCAAGCTCGAACGCCGGTTCGACGCCGGCTTCCTCACCCGCTCGGACGCCACCGACCCGCAATCGGTCGGCATCTGGGGCGCGCTCAAGGGCTCGATGCTGACGATGCTCGTCACGCTCGCGCTGGCGTTCCCGATCGGCGTGCTCGCGGCGCTCTACCTCGAGGAATACGCGCCGAAGAACCGCTGGACCGAGGCGATCGAGGTGTCGATCAACAACCTGGCCGCGGTGCCGTCGATCATCTTCGGGCTGCTCGGGCTTGCGGTGTTCCTGTGGCTGTTCCCGTCGATGCGCTCGGCCCCGCTCATCGGCGGCATGACGCTGGCGCTGATGACGATGCCGGTGATCGTCATCGCCGGGCGCAACGCGATCAAGGCGGTGCCGCCGAGCGTGCGCGACGGCGCGCTGGCGATCGGCGCATCGCCGGTGCAGGTCGTGTTCCATCACGTCCTCCCGCTGGCGCTGCCCGGCATTCTCACCGGCACGATCATCGGCATGGCCCGCGCGCTCGGCGAGACGGCGCCGCTGCTGATGATCGGCATGCGCGCCTTCGTCGCCAGCCCGCCCGACGGGCTGACCTCGCCAGCGACAGTTCTGCCGGTGCAGATCTTCCTCTGGTCCGACGAGATCGACCGCGGCTTCGTCGAGCGGACCTCGGCCGCCATCATCGTCCTCCTGCTGTTCCTGCTCGTGATGAACGGGGCGGCGATCTACCTGCGCAACAAATTCGAGAAAAAGTGGTGAGCCTGGTTCATTCCAACCTCGAGCCGACCGAAGCCAAGATGCGCGCGCGCGACGTTTCGGTGTTCTACGGCGACAAGAAGGCGATTGACGACGTGTCGATCGACATCCCCACCGAGTACGTCACCGCATTCATCGGGCCGTCGGGCTGCGGCAAGTCGACCTTCCTGCGCAGCCTCAACCGGATGAACGACACGATCGCCTCGGCGCGGGTCGAGGGCTGCATCGAGCTCGACGGGGAGGACATCTACCGCTCGAACATGGACGTGGTGCAGCTGCGCGCCCGCGTGGGCATGGTGTTCCAGAAGCCCAACCCGTTTCCCAAGTCGATCTTCGAGAACGTCGCCTACGGGCCGCGCATCCACGGCCTCGCCGAAGGGAAGGACGAACTGCAGGCCATCGTGGAGAAGTCACTCCAGCGCGCGGGCCTGTGGAACGAGGTGAAGGACCGGCTCTCCGACAGCGGCACCGCACTCTCCGGCGGTCAGCAACAGCGGCTGTGCATCGCCCGCGCCATCGCCGTCGAGCCCGAGGTGATCCTGATGGACGAGCCGTGCAGCGCGCTCGATCCGATCGCGACGGCGAAGATCGAGGAACTGATCGACGAACTGCGCGGCCGCTACGCCATCGTCATCGTCACCCACTCGATGCAGCAGGCGGCGCGCGTCAGCCAACGGACCGCGTTCTTCCACCTCGGCAAGATCGTCGAGTACGGCCGCACGACCGACATCTTCACCAACCCGCTCGAGGAGCGGACCAAAGACTACATCACCGGCCGCTACGGATAGGATCACAGGCGATGAGCGAACACACGGTCAAGGCGTTCGACGAGGACATCACCCGGCTGCGCGGCCTCATCGCCGAGATGGGCGGCCTCGCCGAAGTCGCCGTGCACGGCGCGATGGACGCGCTGGTCAAGGGCGACGAGGCGCTCGCCGAGCGGGTCATCAAGGACGACAAGAAGATCGACGCGCTCGAAAGCGCGGTCGACAAGCTGGCGATCCGCATCATCGCGCTGCGCGCCCCCATGGCGGACGACCTGCGCGAGGTGATCGCCGCGCTTAAGATCGCCGGTGTCGTCGAGCGCATCGGCGACTACTCGAAGGCGATCGCGAAGGCCAGCCGGGTGATCGACAACCGCCGCAAGTTCGAGCCGCTGACGCTGCTGCCGGCGATGGCCGAGATCGCCGCCGACATGGTGCACGACGTGCTGACCGCCTACGCCGCGCGCGACCCGGTCCTCGCGCGCGAGGTCATCGCCGCGGACGAGAAGGTCGACAACTTCTACGATTCGATCTTCCGCAACCTGGTCAGCCACATGGTCGAGAACCCTTCGACGATCAGCACTGCCGCCCAGCTCCTGTTCGTCGCGCGCAATATCGAGCGGATCGGCGACCATGCGACCAACGTCGCGGAAATGGTCCATTTCGCCGCGACCGGCACCTATCCGGTGGACGAGGACCACTGAGCGCGATGGTCGCCGCCAAGCTCCTGCTGGTCGAGGACGATCCGGCCTTGTGTGAACTGCTCGAGTACCGCTTCCGCAGCGAAGGCTACGACGTGCGCGCCACCGGCCACGGTGACGAGGCGCTGCTGCTCGCCGCCGAAGAGCCGCCCGACCTCGTCATCCTCGACTGGATGATCGAGGGCACCAGCGGGATCGAGGTCTGCCGCCGACTGCGCCGCGACAAGACTTGCGCGCACGTGCCGATCATCATGCTCACCGCGCGGGGCGCCGAGGAGGACCGTATCCGCGGGCTGGCCACCGGCGCCGACGACTACCTCACCAAACCGTTCTCGCCGCGCGAACTGCTCGCGCGAGTGGCCGCGGTCATGCGCCGCATCCGCCCGGCCCTCGCCGGCGAGACGCTGACCGTCGGCGACCTCCTGCTCGATCCGGTGGCGCACAAGGTGGTGCGCGGCGGCAGGCCGCGTCAGCTCGGACCGACCGAGTACCGGCTGCTCAAGTTCCTGATGGAAAGCCCTGGGCGCGTGTTCAGCCGCGGCCAACTGCTCGACGGCGTGTGGGGCACCGGCAGCGACATTGAGCTGCGCACCGTGGACGTCCACATCCGCCGCCTGCGCCAGGCGATCGACGTGGAAGGCGCGAAGGACCCGATCAGAACCGTGCGCTCGGCGGGCTACTCGCTCGAGGCCTAGAACAGCCGCGTCAGCAGGTAGAACGCCGCGCCCACTGCACCGCTCGCCGGGATGGTGACGAACCACGCGATGACCACTCGGCTCGCAACCGTCCAGTTGACCGCGCTCATCCGCCGCGCCGCCCCGGTGCCCACCACGCTGCCGGTGATGGCATGTGTCGTGGACACCGGGATGCCCAGCGCACTCGCGCCGAAGACCACGATCGCGCTCGCGCTGGAGGCGCAGAAGCCGGAGTGATGATTGAGCTTGGTAAGCCCGGTGCCCATGGTGCGAATGATCCGCCAGCCGCCCGACAACGTGCCGAGCGAGATGGCCGCGTAGCAGCTCAGCACGACCCATTCTGGCACGTGGAAGTCGCCCGACAGGTGCCCTGTCGAGTAGAGCAGCACGGCGATGATCCCCATCGTTTTCTGCGCATCGTTGCCGCCGTGGCTAATCGAGTAGGCGGCGGACGAGAACAGGTGCAGCACCTTGAACGTGTTGTTCGCCTTGCGCGGGGTGGAGCGCTGAAACAGCACGCTGGTGATCAGCATCAGCGCCATCGCAATGGCGAAGCCGATCATCGGCGAGAGAACGATTGCGACCAGCGTCTTGACGGTGCCCGAACTCTCGATCGCGCCGAAGCCGCCGCTGGCGATGCCCGCTCCGAGCAGCCCGCCGATCAGGGCATGGCTGGAGGACGAAGGGATGCCCTTGATCCAGGTCGCGACATTCCAGAACATCGCGCCCACCAGCGCGCCGAACACCACCGCGGGTGTAACCAGGTCCTTGTCGACGATGCCCTTGCCGACCGTTTCGGCAACGTGGAGCCCGACGATCCAATAGGCGAGGAAGTTGCCCACGGCGGCGAAAATGACCGCCCCGACCGGGGGCAACAACTGGGTCGCGACAACCGTTGCGATCGAATTGGCCGCATCGTGCAGCCCATTGAGAAAATCGAAGACGAGCGCGACGGCGATCAGGCCGACGAGCAACGGAAGAGCGAGGTCGTGCATCAGGCGTAGTCGATGACGATGCCGTCGATCTGGTTCGCCACGTCCTCGAACGCGTCGGCGATCTTTTCGAGGTGCTTGAAGATCTCGCGTGCGACGATGAAGTGCACGGTGTCGCCGTCGGCGCGCGCCCGGGCGAAGTTAGTCTTGAGCCCGCGCTCGTGAACGATATCTACCTCACCCTCGGCGCGCACGATCTCGCCGGTGAGATCGTGCAGCCGCGAGCCGTTGCGGGCCACGTCGCGCAGGAGCGGCAAGGCTTCGTCGATCTGGTGCAGCGCGCGGCAGATCTGCGCGGCCATTTCGACCATGTCGGGATCGAACTCGGCGAATCCGTAGGTCTCGATCGCCGAGGCGCACGAATTAATCTCGTCCGTCACGTCGTCCATCGCGCCGATCAGGCCGGTGATCGCCCCGCGGTCGAACGGGGTGAGGAAAGTCTGGCGCACCTCGCTCAACACTTCGCGAATCACGTCGTCGGCATCGTGCTCGCGGTCGCGGATCTCCGCGACCAGCGCGGTGTGATCGCCCTCGCCGCGCACCAGCTTGGCCAGCGCCTCGCCCGCCGCGACGGTGGCCGCGTTGTGCTTCTCGAACAGGGCGAAGAAATCCCCCGAGCGCGGGATCAGACGGCGGAACCAATCGAACATCGTGCTCTCC
>JBQCFR010000084.1:0-5497 GCA_051958885.1 Tsuneonella sp. | reverse complement strand
CAGCCTTCGTGGTTCAGCCCCTCGAACGCCGCTTCGAGCAGCCACTGCAGCAGCGCCTTGCCGCGTAGCCAGCCGATCAGCAGCGCGGCGGCGAACAAGGTGTAGATCACCGTCGGCTTGATCTGGATGAAGCGCTCGTCGCGGAAATAGATCGTCAAGGCGCCGAACCCGACGATCAGCGCGGTGGAGAGCCACAGCATCGGCGAGATTCGCCCCAGGCGCCATTTCGATACGATCTGGGCAATCACCGCCGAGACGATAAACGCCAGGGTGCCGCGGATCACCGCGAAGACCTCGCTCACCGGTTCGCTCTTCGCCGGCGCGTAGTGACGATAGACGAGGAAGAACACGAGGATCGGCCCGTAGTCGACCAGCAAGTTCAGCCAACCCGACGGCTTGCGCTTACCCTCCGCCATCACGCCACTCCCGCGATCACGCGCGCCACCAGATCGGGATCGAACGGGCGCAGGTCATCGAGCTTCTCGCCGACGCCGATCGCGTGGATCGGCAGACCGTACTGCTCTGCCGCGGCCACCAGCACGCCGCCGCGCGCGGTTCCGTCGAGCTTGGTCATGATCAGGCCCGTCACGCCGGCCACTTCCTGGAAGATCTCGATCTGACTGAGCGCATTCTGCCCGTTGGTCGCGTCGAGCACGAGGATGACGTCGTGCGGCGCTTCGGGATTGAGGCGGCCGAGCACGCGGCGGATTTTGGCGAGCTCGTCCATCAGCTCGCGCTTGTTGTGGAGGCGCCCGGCGGTGTCGACCACCAGCGCGTCGATGCCCTGCTCGGTCGCCGCCTTGACCCCGTCGAACACGATCGAGGCCGGATCGCCGCCTTCGGGCCCGCGCATGATCGGCGCGCCGATGCGCTCGGCCCATGTGGCGAGCTGGCCGATCGCGGCGGCGCGGAAAGTGTCGCCGGCGGCGAGCATGACGCCGTAGTCGTCCTCCTGCAGCCAATGCGCGAGCTTGGCGATCGTGGTCGTCTTGCCGCTGCCGTTGACGCCGATCACCAGGATGACCTGCGGGCGCGGGAAGGCGGTGATCTCGAGCGGCTTGGCGACCGGGCGCAGGATCGCGGCGATTTCCTCGGCGACCGCTTCCTTGAGTTCGCGTTCGGTGAGGTTCAGCCCAAAGCGCTTTTCGGCGAGCCGCTCGCGGATGCGGCGTGCGGCGGCGGGGCCGAGGTCGGACACGATCAGCGCGTCCTCGACGTCGTCCAGCGTCGCCTCGTCGAGCCGGGCGGTGCCGACCGCGCTCGAGAGATTCTCGGACAATCGCTCGGAGGTCTTGCGGAAGCCGCCGAAAACGCGCTCCGCCCAGGTCGGTTCGCTCACTGCAGAAGGCCTTCGACTAGCTGGGTGGGGGTCACGCGCACGGTGGCGCCGGCCGGAATGCCCGCGGGCAGCCGCACGCGCGCGAAGTTCTCCGCGTGGCCGGTGCCGTCCTGCTCCGCGACGATCGTGAGCTCGGTGCCGATCAGCGAGCGAAGCCACGCCCCGCGTACAGTGCTCACGGCGTCACGGAGCTCCGCGGCGCGGGTCTTCGCGAGCTGTGCGCCCACTTGCGGCATTCGCGCAGCGGGGGTGCCGGGGCGAGCCGAGTAGGGGAACACGTGACCGTGGACGATGCCGAGCTCGCGCACGATCGACAGGTTCGCCGCGTGGTGCTCGGCGGCCTCGGTCGGGAAGCCGGCGATCAGGTCCGCGCCGATCGCCACGTCGGGCCGTCCGGCCTTCAGCCGCTGGACAAGCTGGACCGCATCGGCGCGCAAGTGCCGCCGCTTCATTCGCTTGAGGATCAGATCGTGCCCGTGCTGGAGTGAGAGGTGAAGGTGCGGCATCACGCGCGGTTCGCCGGCGAGCAGTTCGAACAGCAGGCCGTCGATTTCGATCCCGTCGAGCGAGGATAGACGCAAGCGGGCGAGCGACGGAAACGCGTCGAGGATCGTGCGCACGAGGCTTCCGAGCCGCGGCTCACCCGCGACGTCGGCGCCCCAGCTGGTCACATCGACGCCGGTGAGCACCACTTCGCTCGCACCGGCGGCGAGATCGCGTTCGACGGCGCGCAGCACCTCGGCGACGGCAAGCGAGCGGCTTAAGCCGCGGCCCTGGGGAATAACGCAGAACGTGCAGGCGTGATCGCAGCCGGTCTGCACCGCGATGAAGGCGCGGGTGTGGCGCGAGGCAGGGGCGGGGGCGGAGGCGGTCACGTTGTAGGCGCGCGGATCGAGCTTGGCGGCATTCGCCACCAGTCCGTCGACCTCCGGCATGGCGGCGAGCTGCTCGCGCTCGATCTCGGCCGCGCAGCCGGTCACCAGCATCCGGGCGTGGGGCTGCTCGCGGCGCAGGCGCCGGATCGCCTGGCGGGTGTGGCGCGCGGCCTCGGCAGTCACTGCGCAGCTGTTGATTACAACGAGGTCCTGCTCGCCGGCGATCATCGCCCGGATGCGCTCGCTTTCAGCGAGGTTCAGGCGGCATCCGAGCGTCACCACCTCGGCTGCGCTCACGCAAAATCGCCCCAGTCGAAGTCCCCGCGAAAGCTTTCCGCCGCCGGACCGGTCATGGCGATGTTGCCGTCCGCACCCCATTCGATCGCCAGCGGTCCGCCAGGCAGGTGCACCGTGACCGCGCGGCTGACGAGCCCGCGCCGCATCGCCGCGACCGCGCTGGCGCAGGCGCCGGTGCCGCAGGCGCGAGTCAGCCCCGCGCCGCGTTCCCACACGCGCAGCCGCAGTGCGTTGTCGTTCTCGACGCTGGCGACGTTGACGTTGATCCGCTGCGGGAACAGCGGGTCGTTCTCGATCTCGGGCCCGAGGCGATCGAGCGGGACCGCGTCGACATCGTCGACGAAGAACACCACGTGCGGATTGCCGACGTTGACCGCGCCGGGCTGTTCGAGGCCGTCCCATCCGACCGGCATCGCGCGGGTGTCCATCGCGTACGCCAGCGGGATCGCCTCCCACTCGAAGCGCGGCGCGCCCATGTCGATCCTCGCGCCGCCCGCCGCGGGTTCGATCGCCAGCAGCCCGCCGGCGGTTTCGATGTGCGCCTTGCGGCCATGGAGCAGCGCCACCGCCCGGCTGGCGTTGCCGCACGCTTCGACCTCGCCGCCGTCCGAGTTGAAGATCCGCATGCGGAAATCCGCCCGTGTGGACGGCTCGAGCAGGATCAGCTGATCGCAGCCGATGCCGGTGCGCCGGTCCGCCAAGGCGGCGGCCATCGCGCTGCCGACCGGCGGCAAGGCGTCCTCACGCGCATCGAGCACGACGAAGTCGTTGCCGAGGCCGTGCATCTTGATGAAGGGGACGCGCATCGTGCGCCGCATCTATGCGCGGGGCGCGCCGGCGTCCAGTGCGCGAGGGGTCAGCCGGCGGCTTGCTGCCGTTCGCAGAGCGTAGTGTCGGCGGCTGCAGCGCCGCTCTCTTCGGCAGGCGGAGCCGCGAGCAGCCCGAGCGCCGCGAGCCGCGTCCGCACCGCTTCGGCATCCTCGGGCTTGCCGTAGTGATAGCCCTGTCCCTTCAGGCGGCCGAGCTTCTTGAGCGTAGCGAGGATGCGCTCGTCCTCGATTCCCTCGGCGGTGATCGGCATGTCGAGCCCTTCGGCCAGTGCGATAATCGCGCTGACGATCTTGCCGCTCGCATTCTCGTCCTTGAGCTCGGTGACGAAGCTGCGGTCGATCTTGAGCCGGTCGAACGGAAGCGAGCGCAGCTGCGCGAGGCTCGAATAGCCGGTGCCGAAATCGTCGAGGCTGATCTTGACGCCCTGGTTGCGCAGCGAGGTGATGATCGTGTGCACCACCGCTAGGTTGTCGTGCAGGCAGCTCTCGGTGATTTCGAGATCGAGCCGCTGCGGCGGAAAATTGTGCTCCACCAGCAGCTTGACGATCTTCTGGGAGAACCACGCATCGCGCATCTGGACCGGGGAGACGTTGACCGACAGCGTCAGCGAGGGGTCCCACTCCTTCGCATCGTCGAGCGCGCGGCCGATGAGAATTTCCGACAGCTCCCCGATCACGCCGATCTCTTCGGCGATCGGAATGAACACCTCGGGGCTTACCAGGCCGAGCTCCGGCGAGCGCCAGCGGGCGAGCATCTCGAAACCGGTGAGCTCGCCCGTCGCGAGGTCGACCTGCTGCTCGTAATGAGGGACGAATTCGCCGCCCCTGATGCCGCGGCGAATGCCGGTCTCGAGATCGTTGCGAAAGCGAAGCTCGCTCTCCATCGATTCCTCGAACCAGAAGTAGCGGTTCCGGCCCTGCTTCTTCGCGTGATACATCGCGATGTCGGCCTGGTGCATCAGCCCCGCGGCGTCGCGCTTGTCGGCCTCACCGGTGGTAGCGGCCACGCCGACCGACACAGTGACTTCCGCCGACAGCCCACTGCACGCGATGGGCACCGCGACCCTGTCGACGATTCGCACGATCAGCTGGTCGATCCGCTCCGGGCACGCAGCGTCGAACGGAACGACACAGGCGAACTCGTCCCCGCCGAGCCGCGCGAGCAGCGCGTCCGGGGGCAAGAGCGCGGCGATGCGGGCGGCAGTCTCGAGGAGGACCGCGTCGCCGACCTTGTGGCCGTTGAGATCGTTCACCAGCTTGAAGTTGTCGAGATCGACCATCACGAAGCTCACCTCGCGCCCCGTCGCAGCCGTCTCCGCGATCAGCCGGTCGGTCTCCTGGGCGATGCAGCGGCGGTTGAGACAGCCGGTGAGCGGATCGGTTTCGGCCAGGCGGCGCGCGGTCTCCTCGGCCTTGCGGCGCTCACCGAGCTCGCGCTTGAGATCGACGTAGCGCCGCCAGCCGAAGATGATCAGCGCGACGTTCAGCAGCAGGGCGTTGACCAGCATCCGGTCGGGCGCCGTGCCGACCCCCATCGCGGTGCGGACGATCTGCGGCAGCACGGTGCCGCCGGTGCCGAGGAACATGATAATGGCAGCGGCGGCAATTCCAAGTGCGACGAAATCGCGCTCGGCCCGTGACTGTGCCCTGTCCTTCTGGATCGTCACCTTGGTCATAAGCTACGCAGTTGCGTGCGGCCCCCGAAATCCCTCGCCTATTGGCAGATAGCCGAATGACACAGCACACTTTAAAATAGGTAAATCAATGGCCCTGCCGCTCCTGACCGCGTAGAGCGACGATGGTTCGCAATGAATCCCGGAGGAATTGAGTGCCGCGTTACTGGCTGATGAAATCGGAGCCCGATGCGTACGGATGGGACGATCTGATTGCCGAGGGCGAAGGAACGTGGGACGGCGTGCGCAACTACCGTGCGCGCAACAATCTCGCCGCGATGAGCGTGGGCGACCGGGCGTTCTTCTATCATTCGAATATCGGCAAGGAGATCGTAGGCATTGTCGAGATAAGCGCCGCAGGGTTCCCGGACCCGAGCGATCCGGACGGCAAGTGGGTGTCGGTCAAGGTCAAGCCGATCGAGAAGCTCGCCCGCCCGGTCACCTTGAAGGACATCAAGGCCGACGCCGCGCTCGAGGAGATCG
>JBQCFR010000083.1:0-5503 GCA_051958885.1 Tsuneonella sp. | reverse complement strand
GTTCCAGATGAGATCGTTCGGGCGCAGCCAGGCGAACCCGCGCGCGAGGTCGTCGCCCTTGATGATCCCCGCCTTTGCGGCGCGCTTCTTCGCCAGATCGAGCCCGTTCTGCGTCATCAGCGAGCCGGCCGCGATGTCGCCCTGCTGCGGATGGAGCACGCACACCATCAGTGTCAGCGCGCCGAGCAGGTCGCGGTTCTCCGCCGCCAGCTTGCTCGCGAGCACCGAAGCGGTCTGCCCGCCCGAGCAGCCGGCCGAGACGTTGACCTTGTCGCTGCCGGTGATCGTCGCGACCGCGCGCATCGCTTCCTCGCAACTCGCGACGTAGTCGGCCATGCCCCACGAGCCCTGGTCCTTGGTCGGGTTCTTCCAGCTGATCACGAACGTCTGGATGCCGCCGTCGACCTGGTATTTCACCACCGATTTCTCAGGCGAGAGGTCGTTGATGTACATCTTGTTGATCTGCGGCGGGATGGTGAGCTGCGGAATCGCGTACACCTCGTCAGTGGTCGGCGCGTACTGGATCAGCTCCATCATCTCGGTGCGCAGCACGACCGCGCCCTTGCTGGTGGCGACGTTCTCGCCGAGCTTGAACGGCCGCTTGTCGACCTGGCTCACCATCCCCTTGTTATGGACCATGTCGCCGTAGGCGTTCTTCAGCCCCTTGATCAGGGACAGCCCGCCGCTGTCGACCAGCCGCTTCTGCGCGGTGGGGTTGCCCATCAGCGTGTTGGTCGGCGCCAGCGCGTCGATGATGATCTGGCTGATGAAGTTGGCCCGGTCGCGCTCCAGCGCATCGAGTTCGAGGTCGGCGAGCCAGTTCTTCATGCCCTTCTGCACCGCGAGGTAGTACTGCGCGCCGGCGCGCAGGAACGGATTGTACTGCCAGGCGGGATCCTTGAACCGTTTGTCCTTGGGATCGGGCGCGAGATCGCTCTTGCCGGTGACGATGCGGACCATGTCCTGACCCACCGCCTGCGCATGGCGCATCGTGCGCGCCGGGTCTCCCAGGCTCTCGCGCAGCAGCAGCGCCACCGCGCCGGTGAAATCTTCCCGCACCAGGCCGACCAGAGGGCCGAGCGCGGTGGTCGACTGGGCAGCCTCGTTCTCGAGCTCGGTTGCCATCCAGCTGCTCCCCGTCTTCGCCGGTTTGTCCGGGCGGTTCATGCACGGCACGGTGCGCCTTGGCAAGCTGGCGCTCCCCCGGTCTTGCGCGAAGAGATTAAGCATCCCGACGCCGCGAAGTCGCGATAAGCGGGAGCGGAAATAAGTCGCTGGATTAACGGATTTCAAACGCCCGTGCGCCATGGCCCGGCCATGGGCAGCGCCCCCTTGAGACAGCTCGATCGGCCACAGCCTGCGCCTGCTGCGCAGACGGCGCCGCGCGCGCCCGCAAGCCCGCCGCCGACGCTGCGCGAGGCGCCGTCCCGCCGGGACATATCACGCGCGCGCTCGATCGCTCCCACCAGCGTCCAGGACGTCAAGTTCTTCATCCCGCGCAACTGGAACCGGATGGCGCTGTTCCTCGCCGCGGCGTACGTGTGGGCGGGCTTCGCGTCGCTGGAGCTGCCGGGCCTGCTCGCGGTTTTCGCCGCGATCGGAAGCGTCTGCCTCACCGCCTCGAGCAAGTGGCTGGTCGGCTTCGAACGGGTGGAGGGCCACTCGCTCCCGCTCCGCGGCCTGGCCGCCTGTGCAGCGATCGCGGCGCCGATGATCCTGGCCGGACTGGTGATCGGCGACTGGAGCATCAACGGTCATCTCGACATTCATTGGGCGGTCGCCACGCTTATCGCGATCAACGCCGTCAGCGCCGCGCTGCTCAACGGGCGGCTGCTGCCGCTGTTCGCCAGCAAGCTGGCGCTGTGGACCGGCTTCGCGCTGATCGATCAATCCATCTTCGGGTTCGCCGCGCTTGGCGGTCTCGCGTTCGTCCTCGTGCTCGTCCAGCGATACCAGTTCCGGCTCGACGCGGCTCACGCGGAAAAGATGGAGGCGCGCGAGCGGATCAGGAACCGCGCGCAAGACATCCTGCGCGATTACGAGGATACGGGGCAGGGGTGGTTCTGGGAGACCGACCGCAGGGCGCAGATCACCTATGTCTCGGCAGCGGTCGCAAAGACGCTCGGGCGCAGCAAGCGGGAACTCGTCGGGCGCCCGCTGATCGAGCTGTTCGATCTCAGCGAGGGGAACCGCGAAGGCGAGCGGTCGCTCAACTTTCACCTGTCTGCGCACTCGGCGTTCCAGGAGCTCCCGGTGCGCGCCGCGATCGCGGACGAGGAGCGCTGGTGGTCGATCAGCGGGCGGCCGATCTATGACGGGTTCCAGAACTTCTGCGGCTTTCGCGGATCGGGCACCGACCTCACCGAAAAGCGCCGCAGCCAGGAGCATGCCTCGCGGCTGGCGCTCTACGATTCGCTCACCGGCCTCGCGAACCGGTTCCAGATGGGGCAAAGTCTCGAGAAGATCCTTGCCGCCCCGCAGGAAGCGCACCGCGAGTGCAGCGTCTTCCTGCTCGATCTCGACCGCTTCAAGCACGTCAACGACACGCTGGGCCACCCGGCGGGCGATGCCCTGCTCAAGCAGGTCGGCCAGCGCCT
Organism: Tsuneonella sp.; assembly: GCA_051958885.1. Lineage (GTDB taxonomy): Bacteria > Pseudomonadota > Alphaproteobacteria > Sphingomonadales > Sphingomonadaceae > Tsuneonella. The sequence continues at coordinate 2,906 of JBQCFR010000083.1, read as the reverse complement.
CGAACGCGCGGTCGGCAAGGCCGGGCTCGTCGGCCGGCTGGGCGGCGACGAGTTCGAGGTGATCGTGCCCGGGCGCGCGCACCGCGAGCAGCTGAGGGCAATGGCGCAGGAGATCATCGGCGCGCTCTCCCAACCGTACTCGATCGAAGGACAGGGGGTGGTCATCGGCGCCTTGGTGGGGATCGCCGTCTCGCCCGACGACGGGCTCAGCAGCGAATCGCTCATCCGCAATGCCGATCTGGCGCTCTATGCCGCCAAGGACGGCGGCCGCGGACGGCTGCACTTCTATGCCAACGATCTGCATTCGGCGGCGGAGGAGCGCAGCCAGCTCGAACAGGACCTGCGCGATGCGGTGTCGCACGGTGGGCTCGAGCTGTTCTACCAGCCGGTGGTCCACGCGGCGACCGAACAGATCGCGGGCTTCGAGGCCTTGCTGCGGTGGAATCATCCAACCCGCGGATGGCTCTCGCCCGCCAAGTTCGTGCCGATCGCGGAAGACGCCGGGCTGATCGGGCCGATCGGCGAATGGGCCCTGCGCACCGCGTGCCACGATCTCGCGCGCTGGCCACAGAACGTGCGCTGCGCGGTGAACGTCTCGGCGCTTCAGTTCGCCAATCCCAACCTGCCGGCGGTGGTGACGAATGCGCTGGCACAGGCGGGCGTCGATCCCTCGCGGCTCGAGCTCGAGATCACCGAGAGCGTGTTCCTGACCGATGACGAGGGCACCGACGCGATGTTCGCCGCGCTCAAGCGGGTGGGCGTGCGGCTGGCGCTCGACGATTTCGGAACCGGCTATTCGTCGCTCGGCTATTTGAAAAAGGCGCCGTTCGACAAGATCAAGATCGACCAGAGCTTCGTGCGCGGCGCGACCGAGCCGGGCAGCCGCAACGGCGCGATCATCGCCTCGATCACCAGCCTCGCCCTTGCGCTGGGAATGGATACCACTGCCGAGGGGGTCGAGACGCTCGACGAGCTCGACCTCGTGCGGATGCACGGCTGCAGCCACATTCAGGGCTACCTCTACGAAAAGCCGCTGAGCGCCGCCGCGGCGACCGAGCGGCTGTCCGCCGGCCTGGCGGCGCTCGCCAAGGGCCCGCGTTCGGCGCGTGCCCCGCGGCAGCGGATGCTGCGCAAGGTCGTGCTCGAGCACGCCGGGCAATTCTACAACGGGACGATCCGCAACATGTCGACCACCGGCGCGCTCGTCGACGGATTATGGAACGTGCCGGTCGGCACCATCTTCCGGATCGCGATGTCGGATTCGCAAATCGTCACGGCAACTTCGCGCTGGTGCGAGGACGACCGCATGGGCGTCGAGTTCGCCGAACCGATCGAGCGCGAGGCCCTGCTGCCCGCGCCCGGCGCGGCGCTCGACACGCTCGCGGAAGCCGCCGCGCAGCCGGTTCGCCGGCGCGCCTGAGCATTAGCCATTAATCAACCGATCGGCCGTAGAGTGGCCGCAACCGGGGTCGCATGATCAATTCAAATTAACCGTTAGGAACCCGGAAAAACATGGCACTGGGCGGATTGTTCGCGAAAAAGGGCGGCGAAAGCGCCGAACCCTTGCGCGCGCCCGGCCCGATCGACTCCAAGGCGCGGCTGGAGCTGCTCGACCAGTTCGAGGACGCCGGGCTCGGCTGGTTCTGGGCGACCGATGCCGAAGGCCGGCTGATCTACCTGTCGAACAGCGCGACCCGCCAGCTCGGCCGCGACCCGGGCTCGCTCAACGGCTCCGCGCTCTCCAGTCTCTTCATCCTCGATAAGAACGACGACAGCGAGAAGGCCGAACGCCCGCTCGCGTTCCTGCTCAGCGCCCGCAACACCATTCACGAGCTGCCCGTCCGCATCGCGGTCGAGGACCAGGAGATCTGGTGGTGCATCTCGGGCAAGCCGCAGCTCGACGCCGCCGGCGAGTTCCTCGGATATCGCGGCAGCGCGAAGGACATCACCGCGGTTCGCGAGAGCCAGCGCGACGCCTCGCGCATGGCGCAGTACGATTCGCTCACCGGGCTCGCCAATCGCCACCGCATGACCAAGCGGCTGACCACCGTGCTCACCGCGTACAAGGTAGCCAAGCGCAGCTGCGCGCTGATGATGCTCGATCTCGACCGCTTCAAGGCGGTCAACGATACGCTGGGCCACCCGGCGGGCGACGAACTGCTCAAGCAGGTCGCGCAGCGGCTCGAGCGGATCATCGGCAACCAGGGCGAGATCGGCCGCCTGGGCGGAGACGAATTCCAGGTCATCCTGCCCGACATCGACGATCGCGGGCGGCTCGGCGACATGGCGGGGCGGATCATCCAGATGGTCTCGCAGCCTTATTCGCTCGGCGGTGCGCGGGCGATCATCGGCACGTCCGTCGGCATGGCGATCGCCCCCTACGACGGAATCGGTCCGGACGAACTGGTGAGCGCGGCCGACCTGGCGCTCTACGCCGCGAAGGGCGGGGGCCGCGGCCAATACCGCTTCTATTCGAGCGATCTCAAGGACGGCGCCAAGCAGCGCCGCCAGGTCGAGGAAGACTTGCGCGACGCGATCCAGTCGGACGCGCTCGAGCTGCATTACCAACCGATCGTCAAGGCGAAGGACTCGCTCGTCAGCGGGTTCGAGGCCCTGCTGCGCTGGAATCACCCTGAGCGCGGCTGGATCAGCCCGGCCGAGTTCGTGCCGGTGGCCGAGGATTCCAACCTCATCATCCCGCTCGGCGAATGGGTCATGCGCCGGGCCTGCCACGAGGCTGCCGCGTGGCCGGGCGAGCTGCGCGTGGCGGTCAACGTCTCCGCGGTCCAGTTCGCCAATGCCGAATTGCCGCAGATGGTGCGCAAGGTGCTTGCCTCGAGCGGGCGCGTGCCGCCCCCGCGCGTGCGCGAGATCAACCAAAGCGTGTTGATGGGCGATACCGAGGG
>JBQCFR010000082.1:0-2585 GCA_051958885.1 Tsuneonella sp. | reverse complement strand
AAGGTGTTGGCGGACCAGAAGATCGGCGTGCTGGGGGTCGAGCAGGTCACGCTCGGCAACGGGGTGAAGGCGCTGTTGTGGTCGAACAACGCCGAGCCCGGCCGCGTCTCGGTCAAGGGTCGCTTCGGATCCGGCTACCGCGCGTTCGGGCCGGAGGACGCGGCGTACATCGCGCTCGGCAAGATGGCCCTGGTCGGCTCGGGCGAGGGTGAGCTCGGGCAGGAGGAGCTCGACCGCATCACGACCGGGCGCAAGATGGGCTTCGACTTCGACATCGAGGACGCGGTGTTCGAGTTCACCGCACAAACTCGCGCGTCCGACCTCGCCGATCAGCTCTACCTGTTCGCCGACAAGCTCTACCGCCCGCGGTGGGAAGCCAACCCCGTGATCCGCGCCAAGGCCGCCTCGAAGCTCGCTTACGAAAGCTACGCCACGAGCCCGGGGGGCGTGCTCAGTCGCGACCTGGCGTATTACGAGCAGGATCGCGACCCGCGCTTCGCCACGCCGGGACCGGCTCAGCTCGACGCGGCGACGCCCGAGGGATTCCGCGCAGTGTGGGAGCCGCTGCTCAAGCAGGGGCCGGTCGAAGTGCTGATCTTCGGCGATTTCGACAAGGACGCGGCGATCCAGGCGCTGGCGAAGACGTTCGGCGCCCTGCCGGCGCGTGAACCGATCCCGGCCGAAGCGTTGGCGCGGGTCGAGCGGTTCCCCGCCGCGGGCTCGGCGCCGGTCGTGCTGCACCACCGCGGCGATGCCAACCAAGCCGCCGCCGTGATCGCCTGGCCGACGGGCGGGGGCGTGGGAGCGCTGCGCGAATCGCGCCAGCTCGAGATCCTCTCGAACCTGTTCAACAACCGCCTGCTCGACGCGATGCGCGAGCGCGCGGGGGCGAGCTACGCGCCGCAGGTGAGCTCGGATTGGCCGGTCGATCTCGACCAGGGCGGCACGATCACCGCGATGGCGCAGCTGCGCCCAGGGGATGTGCCGGCGTTCTTCGCCGCGGCCGACAAGATCGCGCACGATCTCGCCACCACGCCGCCGACCGCGGACGAGCTCGCCCGCGTGACCGAGCCGCTCAAGCAGACGGTCAGCCGCGCCTCCACCGGCAACGGCTTCTGGCTCTACCAGCTCGAAGGGGCGACCGGCGATCCGCGCCGGATCGCGCTTATCCGCAGCATCCTTTCCGACTACACCCAGACCACGCCCGAGGCGATGCAGGCGCTCGCGCGCAAGTACCTGGCCTCGCGGCCTGGGTGGCGGCTGGCGGTTATCCCCGAAGGGCAGACGCTTGCGACGAGAGCGGCGGGGGTTGAGAAGGCAGCCGCGCGCTGACGGCGAGGCTTGGCGCGGCGATAGATTATTGCGCTTGCCCGCGGGCGGTCTTTGCAATTGAAGGGGTGCGCGCCTAAGAGCGCGTCCCCTTCATATCGAGCGACGAATAGCAGTGGCACGCAACTGGACTCCCGACGGCTGGAAAAACCACGAGGCGCGGCATTTGCCGGTCTACGAGGACGCAGCGGCGCTTGCCGACGCCGAACGGACGCTGTCGAGCTATCCGCCGCTGGTGTTCGCGGGCGAAGCGCGGGCGCTCCAGGCCGAGCTCGCCGATGTCGCGAACGGCGGCGGGTTCCTGCTGCAGGGTGGGGACTGCGCGGAAAGCTTCGCCGAGTTCCATCCGAACAACATCCGCGACACGTTCCGCGTGCTGCTGCAGATGGCGGTGGTGCTCACCTTCGCCAGCAAGCGGCCGGTGGTAAAGGTCGGCCGAATGGCGGGTCAGTTCGCCAAGCCGCGCAGCTCCGACACCGAAACCCAGGGCGGCGTGACGCTGCCGAGCTACTTCGGCGACAACGTCAACGGGATCGAATTCGACCCGGAAACCCGCCGCAACGATCCGCAGCGCATGGTGCGCGCCTATTCGCAGGCCGCCGCGACGCTCAACCTGCTGCGCGCGTTCGCCGGCGGCGGCTATGCCAACTTGCGCCAAGTCCACCAGTGGACGCTCGAGTTCATGGGGCGAAGCCCGTGGGCCGACAAGTTCAGGAACGTCGCCGACCGGATCGGCGAGGCGCTCGATTTCATGGAAGCCTGCGGGGTCAATCCGCAGACGCTGCCGCAGCTCGAGCGGACGAGCTTCTACACCAGCCACGAAGCGCTGCTGCTGCCGTATGAGCAGGCGATGACCCGCCGCGATTCGCTGACCGGCGACTGGTACGACACCAGCGCGCACATGGTCTGGATCGGCGACCGCACGCGCTTCCCCGGCAGCGCGCATGTCGAATTCGCCCGCGGCATCGGCAATCCGCTGGGCATGAAATGCGGGCCCAACCGGGCAAGCGACGACCTGCTGAGCCTGCTCGATCTCCTCAACCCGGCGCGCGAGCCGGGCCGGATCACGCTGATCAGCCGCTTCGGGCACGACAAGGTCGAAGCCGGCCTGCCGCGGCTGGTGCGCGCGGTGAAGGCCGAAGGCCACCCGGTGGTGTGGAGCTGCGACCCGATGCACGGCAACGTCGTCAAATCGGAGAGCGGCTACAAGACCCGCCCCTTCGATCGCATCCTGAGCGAGGTGAAGGGCTTCTTCG
>JBQCFR010000081.1:0-3148 GCA_051958885.1 Tsuneonella sp. | reverse complement strand
GCCATGTGCGGCATCGCGAACGCGAGCGCCGCCGCGCCGAGCGCGGCCAATCCCAGTTTCTTCATCGCGTGTTCTCCCAAGGTCGTCGCGGCAGTCTGCCGCGATTGTCATCGCCTTGGAGTCGGGCGACCCAACCGTCTGTCCCCCGGGCCGGCCCCAAAACGCGCGTTGATTAACCTTAATTTTTGAAGGAGTCGAATCGGAAAGTTGCCAAGCATCGCTGGCAGGACGAAGAGCGCCTGATGAGCACCTATCGCATCGCTGAAGACGAGCTCTCCGGTGAAGCGGTGCTCGCGCTGCTTCAGGCGCACCTCGACGAGATGCATGCGTGGTCGCCCGCGTGCAAGGTCCACGCGCTGCCCGCCGAGCGGCTGCGCGCGCCCGATGTGACCTTCTTTGCCGCGTGGCACCGGGACCGGCTGGCGGCCGTTGGCGCGCTCAGGGAGATCGATCGCGCGCGCGGCGAGCTCAAGTCGATGCGCGCGGCCCGGGCCTATCGCGGCAAGGGCGCGGGCCGCGCGATGCTCGGCCACCTGCTGGCGGAAGCGCGTCGGCGCGGGTACCGCTGGGTCGGCTTGGAGACCGGCCGTGCCGCCGCCTTCGCCGATGCCCAGCGGCTCTACGCGGCGAATGGCTTCACCGAGTGCGCGCCGTTCGGCAATTACCTCTCCGACGACTTCAGCCTGTGCATGGAGAAGCGGCTCTAGCGAACCGGGCCGCGTCGAGAAACGCAGCGGTCCGCCGCTCGCGCCGCTCCTCGGCCTCGGTATCGCTGCCCCACAGCTCCGCCTGCCATTGCTCCTCGAGCTCGGCCGCGCGCCACAGCGCCGCCGGGTCGGCGTCGGGAGCCAAGGCGCTCAGGCCGATGCTCAGCGAGGCGGCGAGCGACGTCATCGCCTCGAGCGCTGCGAGCTCGAATGGATCGAGCTCTTCCAGCCGCCGGCGCAGCATGGCCATCGTCTCGGCCGGCTGCGGCTTGTGGAGCACGCCGCTGACCCGCTCCATCTTCACGCCCTCGCGCGCCTCGAACGCGGTGAGCAGCGGCTCCCAGGTGTCCCACTGCCGCCGGTGAAGCGGCTCGTCGGGATCGGCGCGGTAGCACAGCGTGTCGGTCTCGCCGTAGCGGAGCAGCTTGGCGATCGTCTCGCTGCGCGCCGATGCGACCTGGTCGATGGCGTAGTCGGCCATGTCGCGCAGCGCGAACGCGGCGGGATCGACCTCCTCCCCCTGCGCGCGCCATTCGCCGGCGAGCAGCTCTGCGAGCGCCTCGCTCGGGACGATCTGCTGCGCCCCCTGCTGCGTGCGCAGCGGGCGCTCGTCGAGCATGACCTGCCACCCGCCTTCGACGGGTCGCACCGAAACGTTCTTCCAGAACCGCTTCATCGCGGGGTCCGCCAGCGCCGCGCGAGCAGCTGCGGGATCACGAAGACATCGACAAGGCCCACGCCGATCAGCGCGTAGGCCGCCGCGGCGGGCAGCCCCAGCGTGCCCCGCGCGACAACGATCCCGAACAGGACCATCGCCACCCCGCTCACGCGCACGCCGTTGAGAACGAAGAACCGGGCCTTGGCGGGATCCTCGCTCATGCCAGCAGCTGCTCGAGATGCGCGGGGTTCTCGGCAATCGCCTCCGCGCCTGCTTCCATCAGCTCACTGGGAGCATGATAACCCCAGGCAACCCCGATCGCGCGCACCCCGGCGGCGCGCGCCATCGCCATGTCGAAGCTGGTATCGCCGATCATTACCGACTCCTGCGCGCTCGATCCGGCCTCGAAGAGCGCCGCCTCGAGCATCGCCGGGTGCGGCTTCGACGGGTGCCGGTCGGCGGTCTGCAGCGTAACGAAGCGTTCGAGCACGCCGTGCGAGGCGAGGCACGCCTGCAAGCCCCGATCGGACTTGCCCGTCGCCACGCCGAGCGTCCAGCCTGCCGCCGTCAGGCGCTCGATCACAGCGAGCATCCCGTCGTACAGCGGCTCGTGCAGCCGCCCTTCCATGCGGCTGGCGCGGAACGCCGCCTTGTAGGCCTCGACCGCCGCGGCCTGCCGCTCGCCCGGCGCCTCGGGCGCGAGCGCGCGCACCGCCTGCGGCAGGCTGAGCCCGACGATCCGCCGCACGGCGTTGCGATCGGGCGGCGCGAGACCCGCCTCCGCGAACGCGATGTCCATCGCTTCGCAGACCGCCGCCTGCCCGTCGACGAGCGTGCCGTCGCAGTCGAACACCGCGAGGCGCGTCACGGCGCCAATGTACGCATGAGCTGCGCGAGCGCGCCGGCGCCCGAGGCCTCGAGCCCTTGGGCGATCGCCTCGCGCTCGGCGGCGGGCTTGTTCTGCGACAGCTTGATTGTCGGCCGCCAGGCGAGCACTTCCATCTCGAAACCGGCGATGCCCTTGAACAATCCGCGCCAGACTTTGTCCGTGCTCTCCTCGGCGCGCCACGGCTCGCCCGGGATGCGCCCTTCGTGGCGCTCGATCAGGGTATGGAGAAAGCCTTCGAGCCCGTCGTCGTCCATCCGGCGGACGCGCCCTTCCATTTCGAGCGCGACGTAGTTCCAGGTCGGCACGGTGGCGCGGTCTTCGTACCAGCGCGGGCTGACGTAGGAGTCCGGCCCGTTGACCACGATCAGCGCGGTGCCGCCGTCGAGCCACCTGGTGAGGCCATTGGCCTTAGCGAGGTGAAACTGCACCGCGCCGTCGCCGGTCGAGATCAGCGGGGTGTGCACCACCCGCGGTCCGTCGGGCGTGCCCATGAACACCATGCCGAAGCCGATCTCGTCGATCAGCGCCTCGAGCAGCGCGCGGTCTTCGCTGCGGAACAGCGGGTTGGGATGCATCAGTCGCCCTCCACCAGAGTCACCAGCGCTTGCCGCCCTTGGCCGGGCCCGCCTTCGCCGCGCCGCGCCCGCGCCGCGAGGGCCGCGCCTTGCGCGCCTGCTTGGCGTGCGCGCGCGCCTTCTGCTTCTTGGCTTCCTTGCTCGGCGGCGGCGGACCCTCGGTCGGCGCCGCGTCGCTCGCCGCCGAATCAAAGCCGAGCTGTTCCATGGTCGCCGCGAAATGCTCGGGCAGCGCGGCGGTGACGTCTAGCTTGTCGCCGCCCGGATGGTCGATCACCAGCCGCCGCGCGTGGAGGTGCATCTTGCGGCTGACGCTGCC